>DATLUU010000410.1:0-6502 GCA_035577885.1 Verrucomicrobiia bacterium | reverse complement strand
ACCGGCGGCAGATGGCGGAAGACCTGGCTCACGATCGTCTGCACGTACTGGTGCTGCGCCAGCATCCGGCCGCGTTCGTCGTACTCCGCGAATCCCATCCAGCTCCCGTACGGGTTGTGCACGAGGTAACCGGAGAGTTGCTCCCGGTGCCCGTCCACGACCGGGAGATGAGGATTGAACGCCTTCTGGTTCGCGAAGCCGATCACCACGGTGGCCGGGAGTGCGGTCGTGCGCGGGTGGAGGCCGGCGCGGCCCAGCACGTCCGCCATCGTTTCCAACGCGGTCGCGAGCCGCGCCACCGAGTCGCGGTCGGCGCTCGAATAGAGCTCGAAGTGCCGGCTCTTCGCGCACCACCAGCGCGCCTCGGCGAGCGCGGGACGCGACGCGGTGAGGCCGAGCACCAGCACGATGCTCGCGAGCAGCGGTCGCGCGGCCGGCATGACCATGACTGGCTAGGGCCGCCCCAGCGGCCGCGCCGGTTCCGGCGCCGCTATCACCTCGACCACGCGCCCGTCGTCCAGCGCGAAATCGGCTCCCGATTCGAGCAGCGCGCTGCGCAGGATCGCGAAGCCCTCGCCGGCGTCGAAGCTCGTGAGCACGCCAGCGCGCTCGCCGGGCGCATCGCCCTTGGCGAGCACGTCGGACGGCAGTGCAGGCATCACGCCTGCGAGCTGGATGCGCGCCGGCCGGCGGCGAACGCTCTCGTACGTGATCAGCCGCTGCAGCGCCTCCTGGCCGGTGAAGCAGCCCTTCGCCAGGTGCACCTCGTGCGCGAGGCCGACCTCGAACGGGTTGAACGCGTCGCTGATCTCGTGGCCGTGCCGCGGGTAGAGGTGGGCGATGCGCTCCGGTTCGGCGAGCGGTTCGCCTCGACCCGCACGCACGATCCGCATGCCATCGCCGGTGGAGACGATCGCCGGCGCGCCGCGATCCTCTTCGAGCACGCCGGTCTCGCCCGTCGTGCCGCGCGCCAGTACGAAGCGCTGCGCCTCGGACAGGTCTTCCACGCGCACGTCGTCGCGGAAGATGCTCTTGTCGAGCGCCGCGGCCAGTTCCGCACCGGGCTCGGGGCGCAACAGCCACACCGCGCCGTCGCTCGCCACCGCGACGATGGCGCGGAACTGGAGCCGGCCGCGGAAGTCGCACCACAGCGTGGCGCGCGCTTCGCCCGGCTGGAGATCCTCGAGCGCGTTCGTGGTCACGCGGTGGAGGAGCGGCAGCGTGTCGCGGCCGGTCAGGCGAAGCGCCGTGCTCGTGGCCATGCGCGGACGCTAGGAGCGTCCCGCGTTTGGCGCAACCCCGTGCCCGGATGCTAGTTTCGAGGCTGCCAACGCCCCGGAGGCGCCCCGATGCCCGTCACGGATACCTCGCTCGCCGAGATGCTCGAGCAGCTCGTCAACATCCCCAGCGTCACCGGGAACGAGCAGCAGATCGTGGACTGGATCACCCGGCGGCTTGCCGCCTCGAGCCGCGGCGAGATCATCCGCCACGGGCTCTCGATCGTGTGGCGCGCGCCGCGCAAGGGCCGGCCCCTGATCGTGCTCGCCGGTCACACGGACACCGTGCCGCCGCAGGGGAACGCCACCGCGAAGCGCATCGACGACCGCCTCTATGGAGTCGGCACCACCGACATGAAGGCGGGCGACGCGGTGATGCTGGCGCTCGCCGAGTCGCTGGACCTGAACGCGCTGCGCTTCGACCTGGCGTGCGTGTTCTACGAAGCCGAGGAGGGCCCCGCCGACGGGAACGGCCTGAAGCGGGTGCTGAACGAGTCGCCGTGGCTGCGCGACGCGAGCCTCGCCGTGATCCTCGAGCCCACGGACGCCGCCGTGGAGATGGGCTGCAACGGCAGCATGAACGTCCAGGTGCGCGTGCCCGGCGTCGCCGCCCACGCGGCGCGCCCGTGGCAGGGGAAGAACGCCGTGGCGGCGGGGGCGCAGTGGCTCGCCGAGATCACGCGCTACCCGTCGACGCCGCACATCATCCAGGGCATGGAGTTCCGGGAGACGCTGCAGGTGACGAAGGTGCGCGCGGGCGTCGTGCACAACGTCATCCCCGCGGAGATGCTGGTGGTGCTGAACCATCGCTTCCCGCCCGACCGCACCATCGAGCAGGCGATCGCGAACGTGCGCCAGCGCGTGCCGCAGGAGTTCGGGTTCGAGGTCGTGAGCCAGTCGCCGCCGGGCCAGGTGTGCGCCGACCACGACGAGGTGAAGCGATTCGTGCGCGTGAGCGGCGCGAAGGTCGCGGGCAAGCAGGGCTGGACCGACGTGGCGCGCTTCACCGCCGCCGGCGTGCCGGCGTTCAACTACGGCCCCGGACTGCCCGACCTCTGCCATCGCGCCGACGAGTACTGCCCGATCCCCAACCTGGGCACGGTGTACGAGAACCTGGCGAGGTTCCTGAGGGAGTCCGCGTGACCCAGCACGGCCCGCTGCACCCGCTGCTCAGCGGCGACACGGAGTATCCGTTCGTGCGGCTCGAGCGGCTGCGAAAGCAGCTGGCACCGCCCGGCGTCGCCAGCATCAACTTCGGCATGGGCGACCCGCGCGAGGAGACGCCGCGCTTCATCCGCGACACCCTCAAGGCGGCGCTGCCCGCGGTGTCGAGCTATCCCGCGACCGCGGGCAAGCCCGAGCTGCGCGCGGCGTGCGCCGCGTGGATGAAGCGGCGATACGGCGTGGACCTGGATCCCGAGCGGCACGTGCTGCCCGCGAACGGCACCAAGGAGGCGGTGTTCACGATGGCGTTCGCGGTCGTCGCGCCCGGTGGCGCGCGCGACACGGTGGTGATCCCCACGCCCGCCTACCCGGTCTACGAGGGCGGCGCGCGGTTCGCGGGAGCGAAGCCTCATTTCACGCCGCTCCAGAGTTCGGACGGCTGGCGCTTCAACCCCGACCGCGTCGGCGACGAGGTGTGGAAGCGCACCGCGCTCTTGTGGCTCAACTCGCCGCACAATCCCACCGGCGCGGTGATCGATCCCGCGACCGGCGCGCGCATCGTGGCGCTGGCGCGGAAGCATGGTTTCTGGGTGGCGAGCGACGAGGCCTACGGCGACCTGTGGTTCGAGGGCGGGCCGCCGGGCACGCTGCTCCAGCACGGTGTCGAGAACCTGATCGGGCTCTACACGTTGAGCAAGCGCTCGGCGATGACCGGCTATCGCTCCGGCTTCATGGCCGGCGACCCCGCGCTCATCGACGCGCTCCGGCGCTTCCGCCCCAACGTGGGCGTGGCGACCCCGGACTTCATCCAGGACGCCGCCATCGCGGCGTGGAACGACGACGCACACACCACCGCCACGCGCGAAGTGTATGCCGCCAAGCGCCGGCTGTTCCTGGACGAGTTCGCGCGCCGCGACTGGAAGGTGGAGGCGTCGCAGGCCACGTTCTACCTGTGGATGCGCGCGCCGGGCGGTGACGACGTCGGTTTCGTCGAGGCGCTCTTGAAGCTCGGCATCGTCACCACGCCGGGCTCGTTCCTGGGCCCGGGCGGCGAGGGCTACGTGCGCTGGGCACTGGTGCCGACGCTCACGCAGTGCCGCGAGGCCATCGCGCGACTGGAGCAGTTGGCGGGGGTGAAGGCGTGAGCGCCATCGACACCTATCCGATCGAGCGCTGGGAGCAGACCATCACCGAGGGCTTCTCCGGCACGCGCCCGCTCGACGACGCCTCGCTCCGCGGCGCCGTCGAGGGCGCGGTCGCCGCGCTGGACGCGGGCGACTTGAGAGTTTGCTCGCCTCCGGCGAGCGCCGGAGGGCCGTGGCAAACGCACGCGTGGCTCAAGCAGGCGATCCTGCTCTACTTCCGCATGCACGTGAGCGCGCCGCTCCGCGCCGGGGACGTGGAGTTCTTCGACAAGGTGCCGCCCAAGCGCAACCTCGAGGCCGCCGGCGTGCGCGTGGTGCCGCCGGGCGTGGCGCGCTACGGCAGCTTCCTGGAGAAGAACGTCATCCTGATGCCGGGCTTCGTGAACATCGGCGCGCGCGTGGGCGAGGGCACCATGGTGGACACCTGGGCCACGGTGGGCTCGTGCGCGCAGGTGGGCAAGCGCGTGCACCTCTCGGGCGGCGTCGGGATCGGTGGCGTGCTGGAGCCGCCGCAGGCGCAGCCGGTGATCGTCGAGGACGATGCGTTCATCGGCTCGCGCGTGATCGTGGTCGAGGGCGTGCGCGTGGGGGCGGGAGCGGTCCTGGGCGCCGGCGTCGTGCTCACGGCGAGCACCGTGATCGTGGACGTGACCGGGGAGAAGCCGCGCGAGTCCAAGGGCTACGTGCCGCCGCACAGCGTCGTCATCCCGGGGTATCGTCCGAAGACGTTCCCCGCGGGCAAGTACGGCGTGCCGTGCGCGCTCGTCATCGGCAAGCGCAAGGCGAGCACGGACACGAAGACGAGCCTGAACGATGCGCTGCGGGAGTTCGGTGTGGCGGTGTGATGCCGCGGGGGGGGCGAGATGTGGACTCGTGATGGTTTCCGGTTCGTGGGTGTCGCCGCAGCATCGCTCGCGCTCGTGCTGTCGCTCTCGTCCTGCGGTGACGACGAGAGCTCGACCGCCCCGATCGTGCCGCCGACGTCGCCGACCGGCTGGTTCGCACAGTTCTCGAACACCTCGTTCGCGCTGCTCTCCGTGCGCTTCGTCACCCCGCGAACGGGCGTCGCCGTGGGCGTGGGCGGCACGATCCGGCGCACGACCGACGGCGGGAACACCTGGTTCACGCCCGTGAGCGGCACCTCGGACCGGCTGAACGCGGTGGCGTTCGGGGACTCGATGACGGGTGTCATCGTCGGCCTCGGCGGCTCGGCGCTCCGCACCAGCGACGGCGGCGTGACCTGGGTGAAGCCCGATTCCGTGGTGAAGACGGTCTTGAACGGCGCCGCGTTCACGAGCCCGACCGAGGTGACCGCGGTGGGCGCGAGCGCGCGCATCTTCCAGTCGCTGGACGGCGGGAACACGTGGGCGCTGAAGTTCAGCAGCGGCACGTCGTCGCGGAGCCTGGTCTCGGTTTCGTTCGGCGACACGGTCCAGTGGTTTCTGTACGGCGCGAGCCATGGAACCGCGCTGGGCTACCTTGGCATGATCGTCCATACCGATGACGGCGGCGCGACCTGGCAGCAGCAGTTCGGCGGCACCGAGCAGTTCCTGCGCAGCGTCTGGTTCAGCGACAAGAACACCGGCACGGCCGTGGGCGATGGCGGCACCATCCTGCGCACGCTCGACGGCGGCCTGACCTGGGAGCCGCAGCGGAGCGGCGTCATCGCCGCGCTCACCGGCGTGTGGTTCGCCGATGCCGATACCGGCACGGTCGTGGGCTATGCGGGCACCATCCTGCGCACCACGAACGGCGGGCTGACGTGGTTCCAGCAGAACAGCGGCACGGTGCAGAACCTCTACGACGTGTTCTTCACCGACACCCATCACGGCACCGTGGTGGGCGAGAACGGCACCATCCTGCGCACCGTGAACGGCGGCGAGGAGTGACGCCGCCCGCTCAGCGCCGCTCGTAGATCGTCTTCCAGGCGGGGAGGAGCGAGCCGACGAGTCCGCCGGCGAGACCGCCCACGCAAGCCCCGACGACGCCACTGGCGACGAACGTGAGCACCGGCCAGCCACCCTCCGGTCCGCTGCCGTACGCTCCTGCGTAGGCGTAAGCGCTGGCGGTCGCCCCGAGGGCGAGCAGGCAGCCGATCGATGCGCCCACCTTCGCCGCGTTCCCCGCGCTCGAGGTGTGCCGATCGATGCGCCCGATCTGTGACCAGTCGATCGATTCCGTGCGCGGCTCGCTCCAGAAGCTCTCGGCGTCGATCCTGAGGCGGACACCGAACGGGTCCACCATGCTCACCGCGCCCCGAGTCGCGCCGTGGTCGCTGCGCACGACCACGAGTTCCCCCGGCTTGAGGAGCGGGGAGACGACCGACGCCAGCACCGAGTCGTTCGCGGTGGGCACCTGTGCGGAGGTGTCGAGCGGAGCCGCGAGCGCGGCGAGCAGGAGCAGTGCGTTGGGGTCGAACATGCGTCAAGCGCCTCCTGGGGTCGACCGGGCCTCCAGGGACCAAGGATCGGCCACGACCGCCCATCACACTCGTCGCACTGGCCGGCCGGGTGTGAGGACAATCTGCCGGAGCGGCGGGGGCGGCGCCTGGAACCGCCTCCAGCAGCGTGGCTCGGGGCCCTTGACCCCCCTCCTTGACCGACCCTAGACTCGCCTGATCCCCGCTGCCACGGACACGAGGTTCGGCGCGGAGCGTGTTCGGAGGCAACGACTTGGCGACCATCCGGCTCGAAGGCCTCTCGGTCTTCGGGCACCACGGCGCCCGCCCCTATGAAAAGGAGGCGGGCCAGCGGCTCGAGGTGGACCTGGAGCTGCTCCCGACCGACGACCGGGCGGAGGAAAGCGACCGGCTCGCGGACGCCGTGGACTATGACATGCTCTACCGCACGGTCCGTGACGTGGTCGAGGGTCAGAGCTTCCATCTTCTTGAAGCGCTCGCGGCCCGGCTCGCGAGTA
>DATLUU010000409.1:0-3656 GCA_035577885.1 Verrucomicrobiia bacterium | reverse complement strand
CGGCGAGTGCGCGTCCGAGGCGCGAGGGCGGGACAGGGTCGCGTCGCGACAACGATGCGCGTCCCCGGCGCGGTACCGATGCTCGACCGCGTCGTGACGGCGAGACGCGGTCGCGTCGCGAGGGCTACACGCCGCGCGGGCGCGCGGGCGCTCCGCGCGAGGGCTACGCGCCGCGGGGGCGTGCGGGCGCTCCGCGGGAAGGCTACACGCCGCGCGGGCGCGCGGGCGCTCCGCGCGAGGGCTACGCGCCGCGGCCGCGAGCGAACGGCGCGCGCGAAGGCTTCCGGCCGCGAGGCGAGCGGCCGGCGCCGCGGGGCGATCGACGTGGCGCGCCGCCGGCGCGCGCGGAGCGCGCACGGTTCGAGCGCCGCCCCGCGCGGGAGGGTTCGGAGCGGCAACGCTTCGAGCGCCCGAGGTTCGAGCGCCCGCGTGCCGAGCGGCCACCGGGAGAGCGTCCACGGTACGAGCGTGAGCGCGTCGAGCGCCCGGGCTCCGGCCGGCCGCGCCCCGAGCGACCGCATCGCGAGCGGCCGCGTGTCGAGGGCCCCGGGCATCCTCGCTCCGAGCGCCCGCGCTCCGAGCGGCCACGCTTCGAGCGCGGTCGCCCCGAGCGACCGTTTAGCGAGCGGCCGCGTGTCGAGGGCTCCGAGCATCCTCGCCCCGAGCATCCTCGCTCCGAGCGCCCGCGCTTCGAGCGCCCGCGCTTCGAGCGTCCGCGGAGCGAGCGTCCCCCGGTCCACGACGAGGGTGGGGACCAGACCGGCGCGGTGAACCGTTCGCGGCCGGTCTATCCGCAGGGCCCGAACGTGCGCTGGCGCCGCGACGGCAAGGCGTCGCCGCGGAAGGAGAGCTGGGCAGGGCCGCAGGCGCACGACCGGCCGCGGCACGCCAACGGCGGCCCCGAGGTGCGCGAGCAGGCGACGCGCGGCCCCCATCGCCCCGCGGTGGGACCCGCGGTCGACGGCCCCTCGCTTCCGGCCGACCCGCGCGAGGCGGCGCTCCGCATCCTCCACGCGGTCGACACGCGAAGCGCGTTCAGCGACCGGCTGCTGGATGGCGCGCACGCGCGTCCCGGCGCCGACCCGCGCGACCGCGCGCTGCTCCACGAGCTGGTGAAGGGCACGCTGCGCTGGCGCGGGCGCATCGACGCCGCGCTCGACGCACGCGTGCACGTGGGGCTCGCCAACACGCAGCCGTGGATCCGCAACGTGCTCCGGCTCGGCGCCTACCAGATCCTGTTCCTGGATCGCATCCCCGCGCACGCCGCGGTGGACGAGTCGGTGAAGCTCGCGCACAAGTACGCACACCCCGGCGCCGCGGGCCTGGTGAACAGCGTGCTGCGCCGGCTCGCCGAGGACCGCGCCACGATCCGCTGGCCCGAAGGCGACGACGCGGCGTCGCTCGCGGCGTGGGGCTCGCACCCGCTGTGGATCGTGGAGCGCTGGCTCGCGCGCTTCGGCCCCGCAGAGACGCGCGCGCTGCTCACCGCCGACAACCGCACCGTGCCCACGGGGCTGCGCGCGAACACGCTCAAGAACACGCGCGAGCAGCTGATCGAGATGCTCGCGCGCGAAGGGGTGGAGGCGAGGCCTGGAGAGCTGTCCCCGGACCTGATCTGGGTCGAGGGCCATCACTCGCCGGGCGCGCTCCACAGCTTCCGTTCCGGGCTCTGCACCGCGCAGGACGAGAGCGAGGCGCTGGTGGGCCGCGTCGTGGCGCCGCAACCCCACGAGCGCGTGCTCGACCTCTGCGCCGCTCCCGGCGGCAAGAGCACGCACCTGGCCGAGCTGATGCGTGACGACGGCGAGGTGTGGGCGATGGAGCGCGACGCGCACCGCGTCGAGACGCTGAAGACCACGCTCGAGCGGCTGGGTACGCACTCGGTGCACGTGGTGCACGGTGACGGCCGCACCTACGAGTTCCCCATGCCGTTCGACCGCGTGCTCGTGGACGCCCCGTGCAGCGGCATGGGTGTGCTCGCGCGCCGCGCGGATGCGCGCTGGAGAAAAGGCCCGGAGGTGCTCGCGGAGATGCCGCCCGTGCAGCTCGACCTGCTGCGCTCCGCGGCCCGGCGTCTCGTGCCCGGCGGGCTCCTGGTCTACAGCGTGTGCTCGTTCGAGCCCGAGGAGACCGAGCACGTGGTGGCGCGCTTCCTCTCCGAGCACCCGGGGTGGAGGATCGAGAGCGTCGCGGGCGCGGTGCCCGACGCGGTGGTGACCCCGGAGGGCTTCATGCGCACGCTGCCGCACCAGCACGGCTGCGACGGCGCGTTCGCGGCGAGGATCCGGAAACCGTGAGCGCAGCGACGGCGGGACGACACCGGGTGCGCCAGACGCTCGCCACCACGGCGGTGGCGCTGCTCGCATTCGCGGTCGGGATCGTGCTCTTCAATAGCGTGCTCATGCCGCGCATCGTCCACCGCGCCGGCGAGGTGATCGTGCCCGACATCGAGAACCTCACCGTCGAGCAGGCGCAGTCGGCGCTCGAGACCACCGGGCTCCTGCTCTCGCGTGCCGGCGAGCGCTTCGATGCCTCCGTGGAGCGCGGCCGCATCGTCGTCCAGGACCCCGCCGCGGGCACGCCGGTGCGCGGGCACCGCCGGGTCAGCGTGACCGTGAGCCTGGGCGAGGAGTTCAGCTCGGTGCCCGAGCTGCTCGGCGAGACGAGGCGCGGCGCAGAGCTGCTGCTCGAGCACGCCGGCCTGCGCGTGGCCGGCGTGACCCGCGCCCCCAGCGAAGCGGTGGCGGAAGGGCTCGTCGTCGCCACGGACCCGCCGGCCGAGAGCGTGCTCCCGCGCGGCGGCGAGGTGGCGCTGCTGCTCTCGACCGGCGCCACCGAGGAGGTGTTCGTGATGCCCGACTTGAAGGGTCGCGAGATCGGGCGCACGCGCGAGCAGCTCGAGGCGCAGGGGTTCATCGTGCTGTCGCCGCCGGCCGGTCCCAGCAGGGGGCCGATCGTGAACCAGGACCCGCCCCCCGGCGCCCGCCTCACCCGCGGCCGCAACATCACGCTGCAAGCCTCGGGGCGCCTCATCCGCTAATCTGACTCGCGTCCGCCACATCCGTCTCGCTGGACCAGGGGAGCCCATGACCGCCACGTCGCCGATCGTCGCACCCAGCATCCTGTCCGCCGACTTCTCGAAGCTCCAAGACGAGCTGGCGATCGTGGACCCGGCTCGCGACTGGGTGCACTGCGATGTCATGGACAACCACTTCGTGCCGAACCTCACGTTCGGGCCGATCGTGGTCGGCGCCGTGCGCAAGCTCACGACCGCGACGCTCGACGTGCACCTGATGATGGAGCGGCCGTGGCTGATGGTGGACGCGTTCCGTGAAGCGGGCGCCGACCGCATCACCGTGCACCTCGAGGCCTGTCGCGAGACGCGCGAGGTGCTGCGCCAGATCCGCGCCACCGGGGCCAAGGCGGGACTGGCGGTGCGGCCGGCGACGCCGTATGCCGCGGTCGCGCCCTACCTGCCGGACCTGGACCTGCTGCTGGTCATGACCGTGGAGCCCGGGTTCGGCGGCCAGGCGTTCATGCCGGAGATGATGGAGAAGGTCTCCGCCGCGCGCGAGCTGCGCTCGAAGAAGAACCTCTCGTTCCTGATCGAGGTGGACGGCGGCATCGCCGCGGATACGGCCCACGCGGCGCGTGCG
>DATLUU010000408.1:0-4927 GCA_035577885.1 Verrucomicrobiia bacterium | reverse complement strand
GAACTCGAGGCCCGCGTCACCGCGTGCGTGCCGTTCTGGGAGTTCCCGCGGGTGCCTCCCGCATGGATCGAGGGGCTCGCGTGCATGGACGCCGTGCTCGCGCCGTCTCACTTCGTCGAGCGTGCCGTCCGCGCGGCACTTCCCGATCTGCCCGTGTTCCATTTTCCGCAGGCGGTGTGGCTGGACGCCACGCCGGCTCCGGATCGCGCGCGGTTTGGTATCCCGGAGCGCGCGTGCGTGTTCGTGACCGCCTACGACACCCGCAGCGACGCTGCGCGCAAGAACCCCCTCGGCGCACTGGAAGCGTTCGCGCGCGCGTTCCCGCGTGGGGCACCCGGTAGGGCCGGGTCCGACGACGTGCGACTGGTGCTGCGCATCCAGAACGCACGCGGTGCGGCAGCGCCGGCAGGGAGCGACGTGGCGGCGTTGCGCGAGCAGGCGCGTCGCGACCCGCGCGTGCTGATCGTGGACGGTCCGCTCGCACACGCGGACGTGCTGGCGCTCGTGGCATCGTGCGACGTGTACGTGTCGCTCCATCGCGCCGAGGGGCTGGGACTGCCGCCGCTCGAGGCCATGTCGCTCGGCCGGCCGGTGGTGGCGACGGCGTGGTCGGGGAACCTCGACTACATGACGAACGAGGACTCGCTGCTCGTGCCGGCCGTGGAGACGCCGGTCCGCGGCACCGGCATCCGCGCGTACGACCCGTCGCGGATGGGGGAAGGCCAGACCTGGGGCGAGCCCGACCTCGCGGTCGCGGCCGCGCACCTGCGCGCGCTCGCCGACGATCCGGAGCTGCGTGCGCGCATGGGCGAGCGTGCGGCGCGCGCCGCGGAGAAGCAGCGCGCGGCGAGCCTCGCGGGCACCGCGCTGGCGCAGCTGTTCGAGTGGGCGGAGCGCGGTGGGCCGCCGGCCCCGGCGTGCGCCGCGGCGCGTGCGCGCGTGGCGCGCGAGGCACCCGCCCGCCGCGTGCGGCGCCGCATCGTCAACGCGCTGCGCTCCGTGGGCGTGGGGCCGCGAGCGTGACCGCGCCCGCACCCACGCGTGAGCGCACGGGCGCGCCGCCGGTCGAGCGCGGCCGCGTGGTGGCACTCGTCCTCCACTACGATCGCCCGCGCGGCGCGCTCGCATGCGTGCGCTCGCTGCTCCGCTCCACGCATCCTTCGTACGAGATCGCGGTCCTCGACAACGGCTCCTCCGCTGCCGCGGTCGCCGAGCTGGAGGCCGAGCTCGCCGGGCACGTGGGTGTGACGCTGGTGCGCGTGAGCCCGAACCGCGGCTACACCGGTGGGGTCAACGCGGCGTTCGAGCACGCGCTCACGACGCGGGCGGAGTTCGCCTGGCTGCTCGCCGACGACACGCGTGTCGACGCGGGCACGATGGCGGCGCTGGTCCAGGCGCTCCGGGCCGAGCCGGCTGCGGGCATCGCCGCCGCGCTCACGCTCTATTCGTCGCCGCCCGACCGGGTGTGGTTCGCGGGCGGCTACGTGGAGCGCGTTCGCCTGGGTCGGGCGCGTCATCACGGACTCGACGAGCCCGATCGCGGGCAGTTCAAGGCGGGTCCGGTGGACTACGCGAACGGCTCCAGCCTGTTCGTGCGCGCCGAGGTGCTGCGAAAGATCGGCGGGCTCGACGAGGCCTACTTCACCTACTGGGAGGACGCCGACTTCTGTGCGCGTGCCGCCGAAGCCGGGTTCGCGACGTGGTTCGAGCCCGCGGCGCGCGTCTGGCACGACGTCACCCCGGACACGGATGCGCGCCTCGACCGGGGCCGGCTCTACGACGGTCGCAATCGCATGCTGTGGCATGCGCGGCATCGGCCCCGCCGCCTGCTGCCCGTGCTGCTGTGGACGCTCGCGGCGTTTCCGTTCTACGCCGCGCAAGGCCGCGCGCACGAGGGCTGGCTGCAGGTGAAGGGCGTGCTCGCGTTCCTCTCCGGCAGCAGGGGGCGCATGCGATGACGGATCGCCCCGACAAGCAGCGGCTCCTCGCCAACACGATCGCCACCGCGGTGGCGCAGTTCGGCACGCTCGGGATCGCGTTCCTCCTCGCCCCCGTGCTCATCCGCTCGTTCGGCGAGGCGGGCTACGGCGCCTACATCCTCGCCACCTCGGTGGCGTCGTTCCTGCTGCTCCTGGATGGCGGCCTCGGGCCCACGGTGGAGAAGCTGCTCGCCGAGCGGCTGGCGGTGGGGCGCAAGGCGGAGGCGGGCGGGCTCGTCTCCACGGTGATGCTGGCGTACGTCGTCGTCGGCGTGCTCGCCTGCCTCGTCAATCTCGCGCTCGCCGCCGCCGCGAGCCGGGTCTTCCACCTCGGAGACGAGGAAGTGCGGCTCCTGTCGCGGCTCCTCATCGTGGCCGCGATCACCGCGCTCGTGTGGTGGCCGCTCTCGATCGGCGCCCGCGCGCTCGGCGGGCTCCAGCGCTACACGCACAACGCCGCGGTCAACGGCGGCATGGCGGTGGCGAACGCGCTCGCCGCGCTGTGGGTGGTGTGGAACCATCTCGGGCCGTTCGCGCTCGCGGTGGCGAACGCGGCCACGAGCGTGGTCGCGATCGCGATCCAGTTCGCGCTCGCCCGCCGTCAGCTCGGCCTGAACGGCGTGGCGTTCGTGCCCCCGAGCCGCGAAGCGCTCCGCGCCGCGCTCGCGTTCAGCGGCCCGGTGCTCACGCTCCAGCTCGCGGTGCAGGTGCTCTACCACCAGACCGACCGCGTGCTGCTGGGCATGTTCGTGGGCAGCGTCGCGGTGACGCTCTACGAGGGCCCGGCCCGGCTCGTGGCGCTGCTCGTCCAGCTCACCGGGTTCGGCAACACGGCGCTGATCCCGTTCGCCTCCCAGCTGGAGGCGATGCAGCGACGCGACACGCTCGAAGCCCTGCTGCTCCGCGGCTCGCGCTACGTGAGCGCGATCGTGGCGCCGGTGGCGGTGCTGCTCGCGATGCTGGCGAAGCCGCTGCTCGTGGGCTGGCTCGGGCCCGCGTTCGAGGCGTCGGTGGTGCCCACCATCATGCTCACCGGGCTCCAGGCGCTGCTCGCGAGCCTCACCGTGGGGCACACGCTCGTGGTCGCGACCGGCAAGCTGCCGGGCCGGCTGCCGGTGATCCTCGCCATCGTCGGCCTGAACCTGGTGTTGTCGCTGCTGTGGGTGAAGCCCTACGGCATGACCGGCGTGGCGCTGGCCACGGTCGTGGCCGCGGTCATCGACTATCCGCTCCACCTGCGGTACCTGTCCCGGAACATCGGGCTCCATTACGGCGCGTTCGTGCGCGAGGTGGTGCTGCCGGTCTACCCGCTGCTGCTGCTGCCGGCGGCATTGGCGTGGGCCGCGCGTGTGGGCGGGTTCACCACCACGCTCCCGGGTACACTGGCCACGTTCGCCATGGCCGCTCTTCTCTACTGGATGGCGTTCCTGATGCTGATGGTGAGCCGCACCGAGCGCGAGGGCTTGATCGCGACCGCGCGCGCGCTGATGTCGCGTCGCGCCGCGGGCGGGGTGAGGAATTGAGCCCACTGCTCCCCGCCGCGGGCGGTCGCGTGCTGCGCATCGGCGTGGACGCGCGCTCGCTCCAGCCCGGTTTCCGCGAGGACTCCGCGCGCGGCATCGGCGTCTACGCGCGCGAGCTGCTGCGCGTGCTCGCCGCTCGCCAGGACGTGGCGCTCACGCTGTGGTTCGAGCCGGCGCTGCCGGTGCTGAACGGCTTGGTACCCCCCGGCGTCCTGACGCGGCGCTACGCGCCCACGTTCCTGCCGCTGCGCGACCGGCTCGCCTCGCAGCTCTCGGTGCTGGCCGCCGCGCGCGGCCGGAGCCACGACGTGTTCCACTGGCTCTCGCACATGCACGCTCCGGCGTTCCCGCCGCGGCGCAGTGTGCTCACCGTGCACGACTTGATCCTCGAGCGCTTCGCCCACCTCTATCCCCGGCACACCACGTTCGCCTACCGCGCCGCGCGCGAGGTGGAGGGGATGGCGATGCGCAAGGCGACGGTGCTGATCGCGGACTCGAACGCCACGCGCGACGACGTGCTCGCGTCCCACGCCACCGACCCCAACCGCGTGCGCGTGGCGCCGCTCGGCGTCAGCCCCAAGTTCGCGCCCGCCCCCGCGGCCGAGGTCGCCGCGGTGCGCAAGCACCACTCGCTGAGCGTGCCGTTCGTGCTCTACCTCGGCGGCATCGATGCGCGGAAGGACGTTCCCATGCTGCTCGAGGCGTTCGCGCGCGTGCGCGCCCGGCGTGCCGAGCCTGTGATGCTCGTGCTCGCGGGCCACGTGCTGAACGCACCCGAGTACCCCGCGCTCATGGAGCGCGCGCGGGCCTTGAAGATCACCGAGCACATGCGGGTGCTGGAGTTCGTGCCGTTCGAGCACCTGGCGATGCTGCTCTCCGCCGCGCGCGTGTTCGCGTTCCCGTCGCGCTCGGAGGGCTTCGGCCTGCCACCGCTCGAGGCCATGGCGTGCGGCACGCCGGTGGTGTGCACCACCGGTGGCGCGCTGGGCGAGGTGGTGGGCGACGCGGCGCTCACCGCGCCGCCCGGCGACGTGGCCACGTTCGCCGCCCAGCTCGAGCGCGCACTCGGCGATGAACCGTTGCGCGCGACGCTGCGCTCGCGCGGACTCGCGCGCGCCGCCTCGTTCACGTGGGCGCGCACCGCCGAGGCCACGGTGGCCGCCTACCGCGTGGCGATCGGCGCGGGAGCCTCCGCATGAGGGTGGCGCTCGACGCGCGCAAGATGTTCGACGGCGGCATCGGCACCTACATCCAAGGGCTGATGCGCGCCCTTGCCGTGGATCATCCACACGACGAATGGAACGCGCTCGTCGATCCAGCCGACGCCGGCCGCGTGCTCTGGCCCCCCGCCGTACGCGAACGGGTGGTGCGCGCGGGCAAGTACGGGCTCGCCGAGCACTTCGCGGTGCCGGCCGAGGCACGGCG
>DATLUU010000407.1:0-7112 GCA_035577885.1 Verrucomicrobiia bacterium | reverse complement strand
AGGCAGACGCGATTGCGCACCGCCGAGAGTCCGCGGCCATAACGGCCCAACGAACGCTCGTAGAGGTTCAGCCAGCGCCGGTCGAGCTTGCCCGCGAGCCGCTCGCGCTCGCGCACCAGCGCGGGCGCGGGCCCGACCGTGTAGCCCATGCGCCGCAAGCGTCCACGACGCGCATCGTCACCGGCCTGCGCCAGCAGCACGTCGAGATCGTGCAGCTCGAGGAAGCCCTCGACGGCGCTCATCGCGGCAGCTCGCGCAGCAACAGCGACAACGTTGGCAGGTCACGGTGGTCGAGCAGCCGCTGGCGCTGGCGCTGCAGGCGCAGCGCGCCCGTCACCGCCTCCATGCGACGGTAGTGGAGCTCCTCTGCGATCTCGCCCGGCGTGATCACGAGCGCGACGATCTCGATACCGTCTCCGGCAGCATCGTCCCAGTCGAGTCCCTTCTGCGACAGGCCGACCACGACGAGCGGTGAGCGCACGCACCACGACCACGCGCCGGTCACGGCATGCGAGTGTCCGAGTGCGGTGCTGCCGAGGCGCTCACGTCGCAGCAACAAGGTCTCGAGCAACGCCGGATGACGCACGACCTGGTGCTCGAACGCGACCTGGACGAGTTGATGGAGCGCGGATTCGCGGCGCCGGTGCCGCAATTCGAAGAGGTTGAGCGAGGTGTCAGTGAGTGGGGAGATCTCGGCTATTGCCATGGACTTCTATTGCCCTCCCTCGCGACGCTGGCGAGGGTAACAGAATGGCGGGCGTAACTGCGGAATCGATTTCGCTCGGCGTCGAGGCAGAGCCCGGTGGAACACCGGAGTTCATGCCGGGAGCGAAGATCGGTCACTAACTCGCTGTCACGGGTGGCTTTGCTTCCCGCCGGCCGCGCCGGAACCGCATCCACCACGCTGCGAGCCAGGCCCCGCCCACGCCCAACGCGAGCGCGAACGCCACGTCCGAGAGCCAGTGGCGATCGAGGTAGATCCGCGACATCGCCACGAACGAGGCCGCGAGCCAGGCGGGGATCGCGGCCCGGCGCCAGCGGCGCGTGATGACCGCAGCGAGCGTGAACGCGTTCGCCGCGTGGCTGGACGGGAACGACGAGTTCGAGCGCCGGTGCTCGCCGTCGGGCCGCGTGCGGTTCACGCTCCACTTGAGTCCTTCCACGGCCACGTTCACCGGCAGCAACGCCACCACGGCTTCGAGCACGAACGCCCGCCCGGGCGGACCCGCGATCAGCGCCACGGCGCCGCCGGCGAACATCACCACCCGCGCACGATCGCTCGCGAACCGCATCGGCGCCTCGAGCCACGGCGTGCGATGCGCCTGCACCCAGGCGCGCGCCGCGTCGTCGATGGCCTGTCCCGGCCACGCGAGCACGAACAGCAGTGCGGCCTGGAACGCCAACCTCATGGATGTCCCAGGAGCCACACCGCGGAGACCGGCAGCGTGCCCTCGAGATCGCTCGCGGCCTGCACCGCGACCGCGCCCATCGCCTGCCCGCGCACGCGCACCACCTGTCCCGAGTCGAGCGTCACGCCCGTGGGCGGCAGCGACACCGTGGAGCGCACGACGGCGAGCGACTGGCGCGCGCGCCACACGCTCTCGACCGGCCACCACGCCCCCGCCACCAGCGCCGCCGCGGCCAGCGCCAGCGCCCATTGCCGTCGCGGCCACGCCAGCCCGGTGCCGGCGGCGAGCAGGAACGCGAACAACGCCCATTCGAAGGAGCGGAACGGCAGTGCGCGCCCGGGCGCGCCGACCAGTCCGCCGGCATCGCGCACGCGGGCGGAGATCACCTCGATCGCCGGATCGCGCGCCTCGCGCCGGTCACCACGCAGCGTCCACACCGTAGCGGCAGCGACGTCGTCGCGCCCGAGCGCGCCCCACGCGAGCCGCGCCGCGAGCGCCGGATCGCCCGGCGCCTCGTCCCAGAGGCGCGCCCACTCGGCTTCGGCGGCCGCGATCTCGCCGGCGCGCGCGCGCTCGTCGGCCGCAGCCGCGCGCTCGGCGAGCCGTCCCGACCTGGAAAGCGGCAGCGCGAGCACGGCCATCACCACACCCAGCGCGGCGAGCCCCGCGGCCGCCGCCTGGAGCGGCCCGCGGTCCATGGCAGCGGGCATCGAGGCGCCCAACTCCTCGACCAGGATGCGACGCACGTCCTCTTCCCGATCGGTGCGACCGCCGAAGCGCGCGGCCGCGATCGTCTCGCGCACGTGGAGCAGCGGCGCGCCCCGGCGCTCGAGCCACAGCGCCACCTCGTCCGCGGTGCGCCAGAAGTCGGGACCGCGCGCGAGCCCCACCGCACGCAGCCACTCGCGCTGGCGCGCGCGCTCGGGTGCCGCCGGGTCGGGCCGCTGCGAGCGGCGCCAGCCCTCGACGGCGGCCGCGACGAGCGCGCCGCCCAGGAGCGCCAGCAGCGGCCACGCGGCGCGGCCACCGGGCCGAGCGGGGTGCTTCCGGAACACCGCCGGCATGCCGCCCGCATCCTCGCCCTCGCCGCCCGCGCGCGCGGAGAGCACGTCCAGATCGAGTGCGGCCGGTGTGTCGGTGACGTAGCGCGAGGACGAGGGATCGAACCACGCCAGCGTCGGTGCCGTGACCTGCAAGTGCCCCGCGTGCCGCGGCAGCAACGTCCACACGAAGCTCCGGCGGCCGCGCCCCATCGTGCCCGCGGCCGGCAGGCTGTCCTCGACCGACGCCGCGAACACCTCGAAGTCGGCGGGCGCATACGCCGGTGCGCGCAGCAGCGGCAGGTTCCCGACGCCGCGCACGTCGAGGCGCGCGGTGATGGCCTGGTCCTGCGAGGTGTGCGAGCGATCGGCGTTCCAGTCGAGGTCGAACCCGCCCACGCCGCCGTCGAACCCGGCCGGCGCGCCCGCGGGCAGCGGCCGCACGCTGACGTGCAGGCTCTCGCTGCGCACCCGCACCGGGATGCCCGCGAGGTTCGAGTAGGGATCGAACACCCCGTTCGGCGTCGGCGTCACCACGCCCTTCGCGGGCGTGATCGAGGCCGGCCCGGGCGCCAGCGGATAGAGCCGGAGCGAGCTCTCGGTGACGACCACGTTTCGGCTGCCCTCGCGCGCCTCGTAGCGCGACAGGTCGCTCCACGCCTCGCTCCAGAAGCCCGGCGTCGCGGGCGGGTCGTACTCGCTGTCCTCGGACATGTTCGAGCGTTGGATGAGCTGCACGCGCAGCCGGCACATCTGCCCCACGACCGGGGACGGCGGCTCGAGCGAGAGCACCAGCGCGGCGACGCTGCCGGCGTCGGCGCGCGACCGCGAGTGGCCGCTCGTCGAGGCCGGGAGCTTGCCCGCAGGGAGCACCGGCGCCGCTCGGCCCGCGGAGAGCGCACCCGGGCGCGTCGCGGTCGCGCGCCCGGACGCGGTCGGCTCGGTGACGACGAGCGCCACCTCGAGCGAGCGCGTGGTCTGGTAGGCGACGGCGACGCGGATGGGCCCGATCGGGAAGCGCCCCGGCCGCGACGAGGCGATCTCGTAGCGGAACGTGACCTGGCTCACGGTCTTGCCGTTGACGATGTTCGACTGCTGGCTGCGCGAGGTGCCGAGCAGGTCGAGGCCCGCGGGGACCTGGAACTGCGGGTCCGCGACCGTGCCGCCGGGATCGGTGATGGTGACGAACAGCGTCACCACGCCACCCGGCTCGACCTTCTCCTCGGATAGCCGCGCGCTGACGTCGAACGCGGCAGCCGCGGGGAGCGGCAGCGAGCCCATGAGCAGCGCCGCGACGGCTGCGGCGCGAACGATGCGTGACCTGCGCGCGCTCACCAGTCCTTCCCCCGTTTCTGCTGCGGCGAGCGGCTCTGGTGGCCGTTCTTCCGCTCCAGGCGCTCGAGGTCGCCGAGCGAGCCCAGGAGCTCCTCCGCCTGCTTCCGCGTCATCGGCTGCTGCGTCCCGGGCGCGGGCGGCGCCTGCGCCTGGGGCGACTGCGACTGGCTGCCCGACGGCGGCGGCTGGTCGGGCGGCGCCTGCGAGCCCTGCCCTGCCTTCGAGTCCTGCGGCTTCGGCTGCTGCTTGTCATCGGGCTTCGAGTCGTTCGGCTTCGGCGACTGCGACTTGGACGCCTCGTCCTTCTGCCGCCTCAGCCACTCGTAGTTCCAGCGCGCGTCGGGATCGCTGGGATCGCGCTCGATCGCGCGCCGGAGCTCGGCGAGCGCCTGGTCCACGTCGCCGCGCTTGCCGAGCAGCGTGCCCAGGTTGTAGCCGGACATGACGCCCGCACGATCCGGGCGCGACGCCAGGCGCATGAGCTGGTTCTCGACGCTGTCGACCGGCGCGTGCTGCGCGCGCGCGGCGGCGAGGTTCGCGAGCAGCGCCGACGGCGGACTCGGCAGGCGCGCGCGCCGCGCGTAGAGCGACTCCGCACGCACGTAGTTGCCCTTCCGGAATGCCGCGTCGCCGCGCGCCCACGCCGACTGGCCGCGCGCGCTGCCCGGGAGCAGGACGAGCAGCGCGAGCACGGCGGCCGCCGCACTCGACGTCGTGGCCGCGGCCGAGCCCGGCGGCGCGGGCACCGCCGTCGCCGGCGGACTCGCGGCGGATCCGCCCGTGCGGGCCGCGGCGGCGGCGCGCTTGGGGCGCGCGGCGAGCAGCCCTGCCGAGCGGCGGACGATGCGGCGCTTGGGCGCGGCGAGGAACGCGAGCAGCGCGCCCGAAGCCAGCATCGCAAAGATCGGGAAGCGCGCCACCGGCCGCTCCACGAGCCGCGTCCCCTGGCGCGAGCGCGCGAGCGAGCCGAGTGCGATCGCGAGCCGCAGCAGCTCGCCGCCCGAGCGCGAGCCCGCGAAGTAGCCGCCGTGCGTCGCGCGCGCGATGTCGCGCAGCAGCGGCTCGTCGAGCCGCGAGCGCACCACCTCGCCGTGCTCGTCGCGCTTCATGTCCACGGTGACGCCGGCCACGTCGGAGATGGGGATGACGTCGCCGGCCGGAGTGCCGACGCCGACCGTGAGCACGCGCAGCCCCGCGCTCTTCACCTCGGAGAGCGCCTCGCGCGCGTGGCCCTCGAGGTCCTCGCCATCCGTCCACACCACCATCGCCTGCTCGTCGCGGCGGCCGGCGGGCAGCAGCTTCAGGCCGGCGCGGAGCGCCTTGCCGAGGTCGCTGCCCGGCTCGCTCACCGTGCCCGGCCCGATCGTCTGGAGCGTGAGCCGCACCGCCGCCTGGTCGAGCGTCAGCGGACAGAGCCGCACCGCGTCGCCGGCGAACGCCACCACGCCGACGCGGTTGCCCGCGAGGTGGCCCAGGAGCGCTTCCGCCTCGTGCCGCGCCTCCTCCATGCGCGAGGGCGGCACGTCCTTCGTCTCCATGCTCGCCGAGACGTCGACAACGAACACCACTTCCGAGCCCTGCGACTGCCGGCGCACGGCCTCGCGGCCCCACTGCGGCCCCGCGGCGCCGAGCCCGAGCAGCGCCACCGCCGAGAGCCGGAGCGCGAGCGCGGTGACGCGCTGCTTCGGCAACAGCTGCAGCAAGAGCCCGGGGAGCGGCCTAGACCCAAGCAACAGCTTCACCGCACGATTGGCGCGGCCGAGCGCGCGCCACTCGAGCAGCGCCAGCGGCACGAGCAGCAGCAGGCCGAGGAGCCTGAGGGGATGTTCGAAGGTCATGGCACCCGGAACGCCCAGGTCGCGTTCGACCAGCCGTGGAAGGCGAGCAGGATCGCGGCCAGCGCCAGCAGCAGCGGACCCAGGTCCTTGTATTCGCGATAGACGAGCGCGCGGATCGGTGCGCGCTCGAGTTGGTCGATCTCGCCGTAGATGCTCGACAGCGACGCCGCATCGCCGGCGCGGAAGAAGCGGCCGTGCGTGCGGCGCGCGATCTCGATCAGCGGCCGGTCGTCGACGCTCACCTCCTGCATCACCCGCGTGCGGCCGGCCACCGGGTCCAGGACCTCGACCGGGACCACCGCGGGACGGCCCACGAGCACGGTGTAGACGCGGATGCCCATCGCGCGCGCGAGATCGGCGGCGGTGAGCGGGTCGATGGCGCCGCGATTGTTCTCGCCGTCGGTGAGCAGCACGGCCACCTTGCTCGGTGTCTTGCTCTCGCGCAGGCGCTGCACCGCGGTCGCGAGGCCCATGCCGATCGCGGTGCCGTCCTCCGCCAGCCCGAAGTCGAGCTGGCCCAGGAGCTCCTGCAGCGTTTCGTGGTCGAGCGTGAGCGGGCACTGCGTGAACGCGGTGGCGGCGAAGCCGACGAGCCCGATGCGATCATGCGGCCGGCCCTTGATGAAGTCGCGCGCGGTGGCGCGCGCCACCGTGAGCCGGTCCCCGCCGGTGACGGTACCCATGTCGCCGGCGCGCATGCTCGGCGAGATGTCGATCGCGAGCACGATGTCCACGCCTCGCGAGTCCACCTCGTTCTGCTCGAGCCCCTGCTGCGGGCGAGCCACGGCCAGCAGCGCGAGCCCGAGCGCCGCCCACGGCGCGAGCCGCACCACGAGCCAGAGGATGCGCATGGGGCCCGGTGGCGGCAGGCTCGAGGTCGAGCCCCAGAGCAGCGCCGGCGGCCGCGTGTCCGCGCGCCGGCCGCGCCACACGAGCATCAACGGCAGCACCACGAGCGCGAGCAGCAGCCACGGCCATTCGAACCGGATCATGCGGCCTCCGGAGCCGGGGGCCGCGGCCCGGAACGAGATCTCGGGGCGCCGGCCGCGTTCGCGGGCGGCCTCGGGCCCGAGCCCGAGGCAGGTCGTGACGTGGTCCCGGAGGGCCTGGGGCTCGTGCCCGACGGCGGCTTCCTCATCGCGCCCGAGGGTCTCGGCCCTGCGCCCGAGGCGGGCTTCCCCATCGTCCCCGACGGTCGCGGACCCGCTCCGGGCGCTGGCGCGCCGCCATGCGGTCCCGTGGGCGGCTTGGAGCCGCCCTGAGGAGCGGCTGCCGCGCGGGCTGCGGCGGCGCGGGCTGCGGCCGCCTCGGCCTCGAGCCGTGCCTGGGCGACGCGGCGCACGTAGGCCTCGACCGCATCCTCGCAGCGGATGGCTTCGGCCTCGGTGAGCGGGGCGCGCGCGAACTTCACCCGGTCCCAGAGCCCGAGCAGGCCTTCCAGCCGCTCGAGGTCGGCCTTCTCGTGACGCGACGCCCGCAACCGCTCCAGG
>DATLUU010000406.1:0-3807 GCA_035577885.1 Verrucomicrobiia bacterium | reverse complement strand
CTGAAGGACGGCAAGGGCCGCCTGACCGCCGGAAGCGGCATATTCAACGACACGCCCTACACGTTCGCGCGCCGCTTCGAAGGCTCCGGCGCGGGCACCACGCCCGAGGAGCTGATCGCATCGGCGCACTCCGGCTGCTATGCGATGGCGCTCTCGGGCGAGCTGGGGCGCGCCGGCTTCACGCCGCAGCGGCTGACCGTCAGGGCCACGGTCACCATCGAGCCGGTCGACGGCAAGGCCACGATCTCCTCCTCGGCGCTCGAGCTGGAGGGCGTGGTGCCGGGCATCGATGCGGCGAAGTTCCAGGAGGCGGCGGCGAACGCCAAGGCCAACTGCCCGGTGTCCCGGCTGCTGAACACCAACATCACGCTCACGGCGAAGCTCGCGGGTTAGCGCAGCAACACCCAGGGCCGCGATCGGGTGACGCCCGACTCCGTGCGCATCGTGATCGTGTAGCGGCCGGGCGCGAGCGGCGGCAGCGCCACCTCGAGCCGCTGGGCACCGGCCTCGCGCAGCGCCCACGGCGCGCCCGCGACGCGGCGGCCCTGGGCGTCCATCACCACGACCTCGGAGCTCTCCGCGCGCGGCAGGCTGAACGACAGCGAAAGCGTACGGCCGGCGCGGGCAGGGTTCGGGGCGATCGGATCCAGCGCCGGCAGCGAGGGCAGCCGCGGGTGCCCGCCGGCATCGAGCACGGGGCTCCCGATCTTCACCGACACCGCGCGCTTCACCACGCCGTTCACGCGCGGGCCGCCGTTATAGAAGCTGGTGCCGGGGCCGAGCGTGAGCTGCGTCCAGGCGTTCGTCGCCGCGGCGGTGAAGCGCAGGCGGTAGATGGTCCCGGGGCCGGTCACCGAGACACCGCTGCAGAGGATCACGAGCGTGCCCACCAGCGAATCGGGCCCGGGCGTGAAAATGTGAAATGGGGCGTTGAGCGTGCACGCGTCCACCATGAGCGCTCCGCGCTGGAGCGACGTCGGCGACATGGGGTAGCTCGTGAGCTTCGCCGGGTCGAAGTGCACGGCGAGGTCGAAAGCGTTGAAGGACGCGTCCGGGTCCCTGACCACGAAGTCCACGGTGAAGGTGCCGCCCGAGGCGACGACGACCGTGTCGCTGGCGCCCGCCACGGTGAGCGCGTGCGCTGGCTCGAGGCCCGCCGCGGCGGTGCCGAGGGCGGCTAGGCAGACTGCGAGCAGGGTCCGGGACCGGAAGCGCGGCAAGGGGTATCCAGCGGGGTTGGTCGGCGTATCACGTGAGCGGCCCGGCCCTGGCCAGCGGCGCCAAGAAGGCACGGAAGGGGCGCCGAGTCTCCCACAGCCCCGGGGCGATTACGAGAGTTCGAGCACTCTTCGCGCGAGCGAGCTCAACGCGATCTCGCGCTCGCCGGGCGCCACCCAGCGAAGCCTCGGGCCGGCGCGGGGCAGGGGCTGTCGCGGCTCGCAGCGCCAGACCTGCGCCTCGATCCTCCGATGCGTGATCGTGTGCCGGATCAGGACCGGCGTGGCGTGGAGCTTCCCGCGCAGCCCGAGGCTCGTGAGCGCGCGGGCGAGCGCGCGTTCGGCCGGCTCGTGGCCCGCGAGATCCACGCCCGGCGGCTCCCAGAGGCCGTCCAGGAGCGCTCCCGAACGCCGCACCATGAGCACGCGGCCGCGGTACTCCACCCGCGCCACCGCGCGCCGGACCCGTAAGCCCTCCCGGCGCGGTGCCGCCGGCGGGAAGTCCTCCTGCCGGCCTTCGGAGCGGGCACGGCAATGGTGCCGCACCGGGCAGGCATCGCAGCGGGGCGCGCGCGGCGTGCACACGGTGGCGCCCAGCTCCATCAGCGCCTGGTTCCAATCCCCCGGGGAGCGGGGATCGAGCAGGTCCGCGGCCAGGCTCCAGAGCGCCCTGGCGTCCGCAGCGCGCTTCACCGACCACGGTTTGGCCGCGAGACGCGACAGCACCCGCGCCACGTTTCCGTCAAGGACCGGAAGCGGGACTCCGAAACCCATGCTGAGCACCGCTCCGACCGTGTAGCGGCCCACGCCGGGCAGCGCGCCGAAGGCCCGGGGCTCGGAAGGGACGCGTCCCGCATGCTCGCGCACCACGATCCCCGCCGCCTCGTGCAGGTGTCGCGCGCGCCGGTAATAACCCAGGCCCGACCATGCGGCGAGCACGCGGTCGAGCGGGGCGCGGGCCAGCGCCCGTACGCTCGGGAACCGCGCCACGAAGCGCTCGTAGTAGGGCGTCGCGGTCGCGACCTGCGTCTGCTGCAGCATGATCTCCGACACCCACACGCGATACGGATCGCGGGTCGCTCGCCACGGCAACTCGCGGGCGTTCCGGCGGTACCATTGGATGAGCGCGCGCCTGAGGCCGCGCGCGTCACGCGCCCCGCGAGGTCTTCGAATGTCCCCCGGTGAAACTCCCATGCACGACCCCGCCCTGAACCGCCGCCGCTTCCAGGAGATGATCCAGCGCCCCGACGCCGAGATCGACCTCGCGCGCGCGGCTTTGATCGTCGCCGCCGAGAACGATCCCCTGCTCGACGTGGACGCCGAGATGGCGAAGCTCGACCGCTGGGCCCAGGAGCTGTCGCGCCGCATCGATCCGCAGTGGAACAGCCTCCAGCGCCTGGCCCGCCTGCGCACGTTCATGTACGAGGAGCTGGGTTTCAAGGGCGACGTGCGCGGCTACTACAGCCCCGCGAACTCGCTGCTCCATTCCGTCATGTCCCGCCGGCTCGGGATACCCCTGACGCTCAGCATCGTGTTCATGGAGATCGGCTGGCGGATCGGCGTGCCCTTCGAGGGCGTCGGCTTCCCCGGGCACTTCCTGGTGCGGCTGACGGGCGAGCCGGGGGACCTGCTCCTGGACCCGTACGATCACGGCGCGTCCGTCCACGAAGAAGACTGCCGGAGGATGATCGAGCTGACCTCGGGCGGCACCGTGCCCTACGACCCGAGCATGATCCGCTCGCTCGGCAAGCGCGCCATGATCGCGCGGCTGCTCTTCAACCTGAAGGTGGCGTGCCTCAAGGCCGGCGACGACAAGGGCGCGCTCGCGGCGGTGGAGCGGCTGCTGCTGCTCCACCCGGACGACCCGCCCGAGCTGCGCGACCGCGGCTTGCTGCTCTACCGCATGGACCGCTACCGCGAGGCGCGCGCGTCGCTCAACGCCTACCTGCGCGCGCGCCCCGACGCGCTGGACCGCGAGGTCGTGGAGCGCCACCTGACGGCGCTGCAGATGATGCTGGCGAGCGATCGGCCGAAGCCGTGATCGCCGTCGCCGCGGTCGGAGCGCGTGCCGCGCCCCGTCATCTCAATCGCGACGCTCGATCTCGGCCACGTCCTTGAGATTGGGCGTCTTCATCTGCGACCCGGTCCACGCGCACTGCATCACCACGCCGCAGCGCGGGCACTCGAACTCGACCGCCTCGCCCTCCTCGGCGGTGGGCATCCAGCGCTCCATCTTGGTGTTGCATCCCGGCGTGTAGCAGAGGTAGACGCACAGCGGCATGAGCTCCCTCCTTGAGGATGGAGCGCTCAGTGTAGCGTGAACGTGACCGGGACGCCCGTCCTCGGCGGCCTTCGGGTTGAACGCGGTCCCTTAGTGCAGGCGGAAGTTGAGGGGTATGCCCACCCAGGCTTCTACCGGCTTTCCCTCCGCCATGCCGGGCTTGAACGTCCACTGCCGGACGCACGCCATCGCCGCCTCGTCGAGCCCCGGGATCGACCGGGTCACGCGCACGTCACCCACCGTGCCGTCCTTCTTCACGAGCGCCTGCAGCTGAACCGTGCCCTGGGTGCCCGCGGCCCGCGCCGCTTC
>DATLUU010000405.1:0-3288 GCA_035577885.1 Verrucomicrobiia bacterium | reverse complement strand
CAGTCGTTGCAGCTCATGAGTGTGACGAGGTAGCGACCGCGAGCGACCGGGTCCACGGCGGCGGCCGGCGTGGCCTCGACCTTGCCCGACGAGCAGGATTGCACGGACAGGCTCGCGGCGACGGCGCCGGCGAGCAGGACGACGACTCCCAACCTGATGCGGTTCATGGTGCGGCCCCCCCAAGGGTCTGTTGATGTGGGTACGCTGGAGCCGCGGAATCTACCGGCCGCCGCTCGCGGGGACAACCCTTGAATTGGGGACCGTGGCTGCCGGAGGCCCGGGTCAGTATGCTGTGGGGCTCACCGGGGAGGGCCTCTTGACGATGTCGCGGATCCAGGTGCAGGGCGTCCATCACATCACGCTCGTGGGCTCCACCCGCCAGAGCGCGATCGACTTCTGGGAGGGGCTGCTGGGCATGCGATTCTTGTTCGAACAGCCGAACCTCGGCAACCCGAACGAGAACCATCTCTACTTCGATCCCGGCGACGGGCGCTTGATCACCGTGTTCACGAACGAGACCCGGCAGGACGACCCGACGCCGCACCCGCGCGGGATCGGCCACCTCGAGCACATCGCGTTCAACGTCTCGCGCGCGACACAGACGCAGGTGGCGAAGCGCCTCGAGTCACGCGGCATCGCCTTCAAGGCCTTCGACCGCGGGTTCATGGACTCCATCTACTTCAGCGACCCGAACGGGCTCCGGCTGGAGCTCGCCTGCTACAAGTTCCAGGCACCCGACGGCGTGCGTGACGCTGAGGTCCTCCTGCGTGCCGACGCCCTCCGGCGAAACACCGGCGATCACCACATCACCGAGCAGCACCTCGCCGACGCGATCGAGGCGCTGATGACGGAGGGCCACGGCCCGGGCCGATGACCGCGTCGATCCGCACGCCCGACCAGCGCGTGCGCGTGTTCGTGAGCTCCACGCTCCAGGAGCTGTCCGACGAGCGCGCCGTGGCGAAGTCCGCGATCCAGCACCTGAGGCTGACGCCGGTGATGTTCGAGCTGGGCGCGCGCGCGCACCCCCCGCGCGACCTCTACCGTGCCTACCTGGACCAGAGCGACGTGTTCCTCGGCATCTACTGGCAGCGCTACGGCTGGATCGCGCCGGGGGAGGCCGTGTCCGGGCTCGAGGACGAGTACCTCCTCTCGGGCAGCAAGCCGCGGCTCGTCTACGTCAAGCGCGCCGAGACCCGGGAGGAAAGGCTGCGCGAGCTGATCCACCGTATCGAGCTCGACGATCGCACCAGCTATCGCCCGTTCTCCGACGCGGACGAGCTCGAGGACCTGATCGAGAACGACCTGGCGCTCATGCTCACCGAGCGCTTTGCCGCGGCCGCGCCGCGCGCGGGCGAGCCCGCGGCCCCGGACGAGGCGCCCCCGCCCTGGGCCACGCCGCTCGAGCGCGGTGAGCTGTTCGGCCGGGCGGCGCTGCTCGACGAGGTGACGGCGCTGCTCGGGCGTGCCGACGTCGGCCTGGTGACACTCACCGGACCCGGCGGCACGGGCAAGACGCGGCTCGCCGTGCACGTCGCCCACGCGCTCAACGACGTACTCCCCGACGGTGTGCTCTACGTGCCGCTCGCGGGTGTGCGCCAGGCGCGCGACGTGGTGCCGGCGATCGTGGCCACGCTCGAAATCGCGTCCACGAACTCCGGCGTCGATCCGGAGAAGGCCCTGACCGGCTACCTCCGCAGCCGGCGCGCGCTCATCGTGCTCGACAACTTCGAGCAGGTCATCGAGGCCGCCGGCACCGTCGCACGGCTGCTCGCGGCCTGCCCGCACGTGAAGATCCTCGTCACCAGTCGCGAGGCACTGCGCGTGCGCGGCGAGCACGAGGTGCACGTGCCGCCGCTGCCGCACGAGCCGCGGGCCGCGCACACGCCGGCGATGGCGTTGTTCGAGGCTCGCGCGCGCGAAGTGCGTCCCGAGTTCCGCATCGACGATGGCAACCGCACGGCGGTCTCCGAGATCTGCCGGCGGCTGGACGCGCTGCCGCTGGCGATCGAGCTCGCCGCGGCGCGCGCGCGCGTGCTCTCACCGCAGGCGATGCTGCCGCGGCTCGATCGCTCGCTCACGCTGCTTTCCGCCGGCAAGCGCGACCTGCCGGAACGCCACCAGACGCTGCGCGCGACCATCGAATGGAGCCTGGGCCTGCTGCGTCCCGAGGAGCAGGTGGTGTTTCGTAGATTGGGCGTGTTCCAGGGCAGCTTCCCGGAGCCAGCGGCCGAGGCGGTGCTGGCGGACGCGGGCATGGACCCGCTCGACGGGCTCACGTCCCTGGTCGAGAAGAGCCTGCTCGTCCGCACCGAGCTGGGCGGCGAGGCGCGGTTCCACATGCTCGAGACCGTGCGCGAGCTGGCGCGCGAGCACCTCATCCAGGCCGGGGAGGAGCGCGTCGCCCGCGTGCGCCACGTGGAGTGGCTCGAGGGCCTGATCCTCCGCGAGCAGAAGGACCTGCTCACGTCCGGCCGCCGGCAGGCCGCCCGCGACCGGCTCGTGCCGGAGATGGCGGCGGCGCGCGAGCTGCTGCGGTTCGCGGCGGGTCCCGACGGGGACGTCGAGCTGGCGTGGCGGCTCTACATCCGCGCCAGCTTCGTGCTGCTGAATATCGCGCAGACCGCGGAGACGGTCGCGCTGCGTGAGATCGTCGACGCTCTCCCACGCTCGTCCGACCCGATACGCGCCGCGGTCGCGGACGGCATGTGGAGCCGAGGTCGCGCCATGTGGGAAGACGATACCGAGCCCTACCTCCAGGCCTCCGAGGCCGCGCTCACGGCGGCCGGCGAACGCTGTTACCTGCCCAGCGTGCTCACCGTGCACGCCACGGTGGTCATCCATCGCGATCCGGCACGCGCGCTCGCACTCCTCGAGAAGGCCCTGGCGCTCGCCGCCGAAGAAGGGCAGAGCTACACCGAGGGCTGGGCGCGATTCATCGTGATCATCACGCACTTCGCCACCGGGAAGCTCGACGACGCAGAGCGCGCCGCCGGCGAGGCCATCGCGGACGCGCGAAAGCAGGGGAGCGACGAGGGCATGGCGTTCTCGCTGCTCGGGCTGGCGTACGTGGAGGTGGGCCGCGGCGATCTCCCCGGGGCCCGTGCACATTTCGCCGAGGTGGTGGCGCTCGCACGCTCGCACGGGGCCGAATGGCCGCGCTGCATGGCGTTGGCGGGCATCTGCAGCGTGACGCTGGCGGCCGGGGACGAGGCCGATGCGCGCGGGTTGATCGAGGAGACACTCCATCATTTCATCCGCGCCGCTTTCATCGCTGCGGACTCGATGTGC
>DATLUU010000404.1:0-7179 GCA_035577885.1 Verrucomicrobiia bacterium | reverse complement strand
ATGTAGGACTCCCGGTGCTCGTGGCTCCGGTTCCAGCGCACGTTCAGCGACCGGTCCTTCCCCGCCCACGCCCAATTGAAGTAGCCCGCCTCGCCGTGCGCCGCCTCCTGGAACGCCGAGAACGGCGGATAGTTCCCGTTTTCGAAGTCGACGAACCTCGTGTCGAGCCGCGTGCCGCCCGCGAAGCCGCGCTGCGAGAACGCGCCCGAGAACGTGTGCGCGCCGTAATGCTTGCCGAGCTCGCCGAACCACACGTGCTGGCCGCGCTGGCCGAGAATGCCCGAGCCCGAGCGCTCCTCGTCGAGCGCGCCCACGCGCACCCACGACCGGTCGCCGCCGCGCGAGATCATGAGCCCGTTCCGGTCCACCGCCGAGCTGCCGTTCACGATCGAGAGCGCGGCGCGCGGGCGGCGACCGATCGGCGGCGTCGCGATCGATTCCAGATTCACGAGCGAGGCCGAGAACCCGCGCCAGCCGCCGCCCTCGCCCACGACGACCGCCGTGGAGTCGTACCAGGTGCGCGGTGCCACGATCTCGTCGATCCCCGGCCACGGCCGCGCCGCGTTCGGGAGCACACCGTCGCGGAACGTCACGCCGCCGGCGACCAGCCCCAGGTAGTTCCACGGCAGGCCCGTGCCCATGTGGAAGTCGGAGACCCAGCCCGGACGCCCCGCCGCCGTCCACACCTCGAGCGGGGATTCCACCGAGGAAGGCGGGGCGTTGTCCGCGGCATGCGCCACCGTGGCCACGATCACTGCGGTCAGGAGAAGCGGCGCATGGCGTCGGATAGGGCAGCTCCTCCCGGGGATCACGGCGGGGGGTCGGGGAAGCCCGGGAAAGATAGAGACGCCCTCACCGGGGCGTCAACGAGCCGCCGGATGTGCTCGGGCTCGCAGCTCGGCGAGCGCGCGCTCGGGCACGGGCATCTCCCCCAGCCCCACGCCGCGATGCGGGCCGTGGAAGTCCGAGCCACCGCTCGCGACGAGGTCGAGCGTGCGTGCCAGCTCCCGCCAGCGGCGCTGGGTCGCGGTGCCGTGCTGCGGGTGCCAGACCTCGATCCCGGCGAGGCCCGCCTCGGCGAGCTGCTCGATGAGGCGCGCGGCGAGCGAGGCCGGGTGCGCGACCACCGCGGCGCCGCCCGCCTCGCGGATCACGCGCACCGCCTCGGCGGAGTGGAACGTGGGCCGCGGCACGAATGCCGAGCCGTGGGTGCCGAGATAGCGCTGGAACGCGACGTCGATCGTGGGCACGTACCCCGCTCGCAGCAGCGCATGCGCGATGTGCGGCCTGCCGACCACACCCGGACCTGCGGAAGCGAACACCTCCTCCTCCGCCACGGGCACGCCGAGCACCGCGAGGCGATTCAATATCGCGCGCGCGCGGGCGCGGCGCTCCTCGCGGAAACGCTCGAGGCGCGAGGCGAGCGCCTCGGAGCGCCAGTCGACGAAGTAGCCGAGCACGTGGACGTCGTTGCCCTCGAGCGCGGACGAGATCTCGATGCCGGCGACGATCTCGGGCGGCGCCGCCCCGTCCTCCGTGCGCGCGGCGCGCAGCGCGTCGGCCGCGGTCATCGCCGGCGCGACCCCGGCCACCGAATCGTGATCGGTGATCGCGAGCGCGGTGAGCGCGCGCGTGGTCGCGAGCGCCACGAGATCCGCGGGCGACAACGTGCCGTCGCTGAAGTGCGTGTGCGCGTGCAGCTCGATCCGGCCGCCCACCGCGGGCGACCGGCCGGAGGTCACGCGGCCTGGCCGAAGGCGCGCCGCCACTCGGCCAGACGTTGTACGACGTCGGCGCGACCGGGGAAGCGCATGTCGGCGATCTCGAGCTGCGCCACGGCGCCCGCGGGGTCGCCGAGCGCGGCCAGGCTCATGGCGGTCAGGTAACGCAGCTCCGCCTCGCCGGCCGCGTCGAGGCCGGGCGCCCTCAGGCCCATCGTGAACTCGCGCACCGCCGCCTCGTGCTGGCCGGCCTCGGCGAGGCTCCGGCCGCTCATCTCGTGACAGAGCAGCGCCAGCCGCGGATCACGCGCCGCGATGCGGAACGAATCCAGCGCCTGCTCGTGGAGGCCCATCTCGCGGTACGCCATGCCCATATCGTAGTGCCCCTGCGCGTCGCCCTCCAATTGCGTGTCGACGCCGCGCTGGAACTCCGCCAGCAGACCCTCGAGGTCGAATGTCGTCGCCGTGCCGCGGCCCACCGCGACCTGGACGCGGCCCGCCGGCTCGCCGTTCGCGGACGACGAGGTCGCACCCCCTGCCGGCTTGCCCGACAAGCGGATGAGCCGCCGGCGCGCGGTGTCGTTCGCGGGGTCGAGCGCCGCCGCGTGCTCGAACCAGCCCATGGCGCGCGCGTCCTGGCCCTCGTTGAGCGCGCGGTCGCCGAGCTCGCAGGCCACCTGCGAGCCCTCGAGCTGGTCGCCGCGCTTCTCGCAGTTGGCGAGCCACAGCTCCATGACGCCGATGGGCGCGTGCGCGCCGCGGCCGAGGCTGCGGAAGATCGTGGCCGCGCTGTCCAGCCGGCCGAGCGCCTCGTAGGCCTGCGCGGCCTCGACGAGCGCCTGCGATGCGGCGACGCGATCCCCCGAGCGGAACTCGTCCTGCGCCTGCTGGAGCAGGCTCTCGACGCGCACCACGCCGCTGCCGGGCAGCACCGGGCGGCGCGCGACCACGGACGGCGAGGGCACGTCCTCGAAGCCGCGCCGCGCGTAGGGATCGACCGCCGGGGGTGGAGGCGTCTGCACCTCGCTCAGCGCGTGCTCGTAGCTGTTGCCCGAATCGGAGCCGATGTCGTAGACGCCCTCGGCGGGGACGGCGGGCTCCTCCTCCACGGGCGCGGGAACGTTCGCCGCAGGCGGCGGCGGAGCCATGAACGGTGACGGGCGCTCGAAGTCGTCCGCGGCGAAGCCGGATGGCGTCGACTCCTGCGGGATCCCGATGCGCGAGCCGCTGAGCACGCCCGGCGTCTGCGCCGTGGGCGGCAGGTCCTGCGGGCTCGAGTTGAAGGTCGAGGTGCGGGCGATCTCGAAGCCCTCGGGGAGCCCACCGGGCGCTCGCGGCGCGGGCGCGGGGGCCGCCTGCGATGGCGAGGGGGCCGGCGGAGCGGTCGGCACGCGCGCGGTGGCGGGATCGGCGACGTTCGCACGGTCGAGGCAGCGTCGCGCGTCGTTCGCCTGCCCGCGCGTCTTCCAGTGCTCGGCCGCCTCGCGCAGCACCTCGGCGGCGCGCGCGCTGTCACCCTCCACCAGCAGCGCATCCGCCATCTGCTCGAGGAACTTCACGTTCTCCTGCCCGCAGTCGAACGCCTTGCGATACGCGGCCGCCGCTTCCTTGGCGTTGTTCGCGCGCAGCATCTGGTCGGCGAACTGCTGGTAGTAGGCCGAGGCCTCGCTCACCAGCCCGTCGAGCGCGTGCAGGTTCGCGAGCTGCTTGAGCACCTGCGTCTGCGACAGCGACAGTCGGCCCATCTTCTTGCACACCGCGATCGCGTTCTTGTAGAGACCGGCCTTCTCGTACGCGGTGACGGCGTGCATGTACCGCTCGGCCGCCTTGACCTGGTCGCCCTTCTTGAACAGCAGGTCGGCGAGCAGCACGAAATTGTAGGGGTCGGATTCGGGAGTCTCGACGAGCTTCTCGTACTCCCGGAGCGCACCGTCCAGATCTCCGTTCTGGACGCAGCGCTGGGCCCGTCGCTTGATCTCGATCGCCTTTTCCAAGTTGGCTGGATCCCCCGGCCTGCCCTGGGCCTCGCGAGCAGCAACTCTTGGGCCTTCAAGCGCTCATGGCGGACGCGACGGCAACGGCACACTGGTCCGTGGCGGCCGTGAGCTCCGCCCGGACCTTTGCTGCCTCGAATGACACGGAATCCTTATCGGCGCTCTGCGGCAACGACTTCAGGTTGATGTCGACGTTGAGCAGCGCGCCCTCGCCGGCCGCGCGCGCGAGCAATCCCGCGACGCCGGCATCGGAGGCGGCGTTGACATTTCCTTGACGAACGGCCGCGGTGGCGAGGCCGGCGACCCGGGCGCATGCCCGCGCGGTCTCGAGCGGGACGCGGCAGGCCTCGAGGTCGGCGGCGGACTGTGCGGCCGCTCGCGCCGCGCGCTCGCTCTCGGTCGCGTCCGGCAGCCGCCGCGCACGCAGCACCGCCTCGAACGCTTCGCTGTCGCGCCGCCCGAGCGCCAGCAGCTCGCGACGCAGGGCCTCGGCGTCGCGCTTCACCTCGATCATCGCCGGCTCGGACGCCGCGTACTTCTTCCGCCCGATCGTGAGGTTCGCCACCATCGTGGCGAGGCACGAGGCGAGCGCTCCCGCGAACGCGGCCACGGTGCCGCCGCCCGGCGTCGGCGTCGGCCCCGCGACCTGGTCGAAGAACGTGGCGATGGGGACCGCTTCGGTGAGCGGCGGCGTCCGGAGCCGCAGCTCCAGCACCTGGTCGCGGCCAAAGCCCTCGAGCTGGAGCGCGTGCTCGGCGGCCGCGAGCAGCGCCGCCTCGGGCACGAGACCCACGACTTCGCAGCCGCTCACCCGGGCCCCGTGGCGCGCGGCCTCGTCACGCACCAGGGCCAGCACGCGGTGGATCGGCGTGGCTTCGACGTTCACCAGGTTCATGCTCACCTGCGCGCGGCGCCCGTTCTCGATGCTGAAGCCGAGCGCGCGCACGTTCTTCAAGCCGCCGCTCTGCTCGCGGATCGCGGCGGCGATCGCCTTGGCGACGCGCACGTCATTCGTGTTCAGGTTGGCGTTGAACGCGACCAGGAAGCGCCGCGCGCCGATCGCGGTGGCGCCGGCGGTGGCGTGGATCTTCTCCGGGCCGAAGTCGGGCCGGCGCGCGGGGTCCTTCCCGATCGCGTCCCTCAAGCCCTCGAACTCCCCGCGGCGCACGTCGGCGAGGCTCGTGCGCGCCGCGCTCGAAGCCGCGGCTTCATAGAGGAACACCGGGATCGCCAGCTCGTCGCCGACCCGCTTCCCGAGCGTGCGCGCCAGCTCGGCGCAGTCGTCGAGCGTCACGCCCTCCACGGGCACGAACGGCACCACGTCCGTCGCCCCCATGCGCGGGTGCTGGCCGGAGTGGTGGTTCAGGTCGATCAACTTCGAAGCCTTCTCGATGGCGCGGAACGCGGCCTCCACGACCGGCCCGGGCTCGCCCGCGAACGTGAGCACGGAGCGGTTGTGGTCGGGGTCCATCTCGCGGTCGAGCAGCGTCACGCCGGGCACGGCGGCGATGCTGTCCAGGATCTGGTCCACCACCTCGCGGCGGCGGCCCTCGGAGAAGTTCGGCACGCATTCGACGAGTCGCGGCATGTTCAGGGCACCTGGATGGGGTTCGGACGTGGACGTCCTAACGTGAAGGCCGGCGCATGCTAGCGCCTGCGCTAGCTCACGGCCACACGCGCCGCTCGACGGCCGGGAGCGCCAGGTCCACCCCGCGGATGAGGATCGTGTCCGGGCGGACCGAGGGCATCCAATAGGGCAGCTCATCGAGCGACTCGCATTCCCAGATCACGGCATCGCTGCAGGCGCCCGGGTTCAGGTGGCCGACCTCGTTCTCGACCCCCAGCGCGCGCGCCGCGTTCCAGGTGATCGCGAGCAGGAACTCGGCGGCGTCGAAACCACAGAGCCGCGCCGCGAGCACCGCGCACTCGATGAGCGACTGGGCGGGCGCGGTGCCGGGATTGAAGTCGGTGGCGACCGCCACACGCGCGCCGGTGCGCCGCAGCATCTGCGCCTCGGGCAGGTTCTGGCGCAGCGTGAGCGCCGCCGCGGGCAGCAGCACGCCCACCACGCCGGCCTCGCCCAGCGTGCGCCAGTCGCTCTCGTCGGCGCACTCGAGGTGGTCCGCGCTCCGCGCGCGCAGCTCGGCGGCGAGCCTCGCGCCCCCGAAGCGCGCGGTCTGCTCGGCGTGGAGCCGGAGCCCGAACCCCAGCTCCGCCGCGCGCGCGAGCACGCTCCGGCACTCGTCCACGGTGAAGCCCACGGGATCGCAGAACACGTCCACCGTGCCCGCGAGCCCGCGCCGGTGGATCTCATCCACGAGCCCCCCGCGCACCTCGGCCACGTACGCCTCGCGCCGGCCCGCGTACTCCTCGGGCAGCGCGTGCAGCACGAGCGCGGTGCGGTGGACGCGCGCGGGCACGCGGATCGCCGCGCCGGCCATCAGCTCCAGCAGGCGCACCTCGCGCGCGGGCGTGAGCCCGTAGCCGCTCTTCACCTCCACGGTGGTGCAACCGCTCGCGCGCCAGCGCTCGAGCCGGTTGGCGAGCTGCTTCTCGAGCTGCTCTTCCTTCGACTCGCTCGTCGCACGAACGGTGGAACGAATGCCGCCGCCCTTGGCGGCGATGTCTGCATAGGAAGCGCCGGCGAGCTTCATCTGCAGCTCGGCGGCGCGATTCCCGCCGAAGATCATGTGCGTGTGGCAGTCCACGAGCCCGGGGGTGACGAGCCTGCCGTTGGCGTTGTGCGGCCGCGCGTCCGGGTGGCGGGCGAACAGCTCGGCCGCCGGCCCCACCTCGACCACGCGGCCGTCGCGGAACACGATCGCGCCCTTCGGGAAGCGCAGGACCTGCCGGCCCTCGGCATCGGGCGTCACCACCTCCGAGGTGTTGTGGAGGATCACGTAGGCGGTGCTGCGCGCGGCCTGTTTCACGGCCGGGTCATGCGCGGGCCGGGTGCTCATCGCAAACGGGCCTACGAGATCCCCGGAAGCTTCATATGGGTCGCGCGGGCGTGCGCGATCGCCTGCTCGTAACCGGCGTCGGCATGGCGCATGACCCCGGTGCCCGGGTCGTTCACGAGCACGCGCGCGAGTCTGCGGTCGGCGTCGGCGCTGCCGTCGCACACGATCACCATGCCGGCGTGGATGGAGTTGCCGATCCCCACGCCGCCGCCGTGGTGGAGCGACACCCACGAGGCGCCTGATGCGGTGTTGAGGAGCGCGTTCAGGAGCGGCCAGTCGGCGACCGCGTCGCTGCCGTCCTTCATCGCCTCCGTCTCGCGCCAGGGAGAGGCCACGGAGCCCGTGTCCAGGTGGTCGCGCCCGATGACGATCGGCGCCTTGACCACGCGATCGCGCACGAGCTGGTTGAAGCGCAGGCCGAGGCGATGCCGCTCGCCATAACCGAGCCAGCAGATGCGCGCCGGGAGCCCCTGGAACCGGACGTGCTTCTGCGCCAGCGGGATC
>DATLUU010000403.1:0-9123 GCA_035577885.1 Verrucomicrobiia bacterium | reverse complement strand
CGAGGGGCTCGTCCGCGCCGTGGGCATCAGCGTCAATCGCTGGCAGCCGGAGAACGGCCTGCGCGCCCTGCGCACCGGCCTGATCGACGCCGTGCAGGTGGTCTACAACATCTTCGACCAGGCTCCCGAGGACGAGCTGTTTCCGCTGTGCCGGAAGCTCGGGATCGCGGTGATCGCGCGCGTGCCGTTCGACGAAGGCACGCTGACCGGGACACTGCGCCCGGACAGCTCGTGGCCCCAGGGTGACTTCCGCAACGTCTACTTCGCCGGCGACAACCTCCGTGCCTCCGTCGAGCACGCAGAGCGGCTTCGCCCCGACGTTCCCAAAGGGATGACCATGCCCGAGCTGGCGCTCCGCTTCATCCTCGCGAATCCAGACGTCGCCACGATCATCCCCGGGATGCGCAAGCGCGCCAACGTCGAGGCGAACATCGCGGCGAGCGATGGCAGGCGGCTCGATGCAACGCTGGTGCAGCGGCTGCGTGCGCACCGGTGGGATCGTGGTGCGCTGAAGAATCCGGCGTAGCCACTTCGTCGGCGAGCGCCATGGGGCAGGCGCGGGGGGGCATGGGCGAGGTCTATCGCGCCCGCGATACGCCGCCTCCAGCCAGCCCCGGCAGTCGCAGCACGAATCGAGCGCCGCCCGACGGCGAATCCAGCACCCGGACATCTCCGCCGTGGGCGCGCGCCACCCGGCGCAGGATGGGCAACCCGAGCCCGAAGCCGCTGCCACCGGCGCGGGCCTCGGCTCCGCGGTAGAACGGATCGAACACGCGCTCGCGCTCCGCGACGGGTATTCCGGGGCCGGAGTCGTCGACCGTCAGCTCGGCGCGTCCCTCGGTCTCGACCAGCGAAACCGCGACGGCCTGCCCGGGACGCGTGAACTTGAGCGCGTTGTCGAGCAGGTTGCGCAGCGCGGATGCGAGCAGCGCGCCGTCCCCGGCGACCAGGATCTCGTCCGGCACCACGTACGTGAGGTCCTCCTTGCGGGCGGGGGAGCGCTCGCGAAGGTCCGTGATCGTCTCGCGCGCCAGGTCGCAGAGGTTGATCACCTCACGTCCATCGCGTCCGGACGCGCCGATCTCGCCGGTGTGGTGCAGGAGCAGGATGGCCTCCACCAGCTCGCGCATCGCGGCCACCTGCTCGGCGGCACGGGTGAGGCCGAGCGCGGTCGGCGAGCCGGGAGTCTCCGCCTCGAGCAGCAGTTCCAGCTCGCCGTTCAGCACCGTGAGCGGCGTGCGCAGCTCGTGGGAAGCGTCCGCGCTCAGGCGGCGCTCGGCCTTGAGCGCGTCGTCCAGCCGCTCGAGCAGCCGATCGAACGAGGCGGCCAGGGGATCCAGCTCGGCCAGGCCGGAGCGCGCGCCGAGGGAGCGCGGGTTCTGCTCGAGCGACAGGTTCGCCGCACGCTCCGCCATCACCGGCAGGGGCCTGAGCGCGCGCGCGACGATCGCACGGCCGAAGAGCATGCTCAGCGCCAGGATCGGGATCGCCGCGAGGAGCAAGGATCTCCCGAGCGCGCGCGTCACCACCGGGAGCGCACTGTCGGAGCCCGTCACCGTGACGCGCTCCCCACGGGTGCTGTAGGCCGACGCGACGAAGGCCTCCTCGTCGCCCGGGTCCGGCCGCGCCCCGGGAGCGGAGGGCCGGTTCGTGCCCACGACGCGTCCGCTCGGATCGCTGATCTCCGCCCAGAGCCCGATCTCGCGGGCGTCTTCCAGCATGCTCTGGACAGCCGCCGACGTGTCGGGGTCCTGCTTGAGCTCTTCTTCGAACCCCTGGGCGAGTCGGGTCGCGATCTCCTCCACGAAGTCGCGCCGCTCGGAACGCACCACGTGCGTGGTGATCCACAGCGCGAGCAGGCCGAATGCCACCACCGCGACGAGCACGGTGGCCTGCTCGAGCAGCGTGAGCCGCGCCGCCAGCGAACGGATCACGCCGGCATCTCGAGCACGAAGCCTTGGCCGCGGACGGTCCGGATCCGCGGTCCGTCGCTCGCGCCCAGCTTCTGGCGGAGCCGGCTCACGATCACGTCGAGACTGCCGGAGGCGCCGGGTCCCGGGCGCGGCCACGCCGCGGTGAGCACGTCGGCGCGCGACACCACGTGGCCGAGGTGCGCGGCGAGCGCGTCCAGCACCGCCCACTCGCGCGCGGTGATGGTGATGTCCTCGCCGTCACGGATCAGCCGGCGTGAGGCGAAGTCGAGGACGGTGCCGGCGTGCTGGATGCGTGTGGGCGGGGTGGCGGCGGGCCTGCGGCCGAGCGCCCGCAAGCGGGCCCGCAACTCGGCCATCGAAAACGGCTTCCTCAAGTAGTCGTCGCCGCCGGCGTCGAGGCCCGCGACCCGGTCCTGGACCTCGCCCCGGGCGCTGAGGAAGAGGATGGGGGCGAGGAAGCCACTCGCCCGCAGGTCACGGCAAAGCTCGATGCCGCTCCCGTCGGGGAGCATGACGTCCAGGATCGCGAGGTCGAACTCCTCGGCCTCGGCCATGCGCAAGGCACCGGCGACACGGCCCGCGAGCGACACCCGATGCCCGGACTGCTCGAGCGCCCGCTTCAGCATGTCCCGGGTCGGCGGGCTGTCTTCCACGATCAGGATGCGCATGGCGATCGGGCTATGCCTCCGATGCGGCTCTTGGCCTTGGGGTCAAGCCGGGTATCGGTCGCTGGCCTCGACGAGTTGAACGGCGCCTTAACGGCTCCTCAAGCAAGCCCAGCATGCGAGAAACAAGGGGTTCACGCGAAGAATGCTCTTTTCTTTACTAATCAAATCTGAATACTCTATTAACGGTAGCCTAATGTAACATTTCACTACCAGCCACATCCTGTCTCCCCACGTTCGTCCGTACCCGGTCGCCCGCAGGAGGTCCCCACCCATGATCGGAGCCCTGGTCGCGTCTTGCCTTCGATTCCGACCTCTCGTCATCACGGCCGCCGCGGCCCTCATGGTCGTCGGCGCCGCTCGCCTTCAAGACATGCCAGTGGATGTGATCCCGGAGATCTCCCCGGCCACGGTCCAGGTCCAGACCGAGGCCTTGGGGCTCTCCGCGGCTGAAGTCGAACAACTGATCACCGTGCCCATCGAGGCCGACCTCCTGACCGGAACACCGTGGGTCGATGTGATGCGCTCGGAGTCCGTTCCCGGACTGTCCTCGATCGAGCTGACCTTCAAGCCGGGCACGAACCCGATGCATGCGCGCCAGGTGGTCCAGGAGCGACTGACCCAGGCGCACGCCCTGCCCAACGTGTCGCGGCCGCCGCGGATGCTGCAGCCGCTGTCGTCCACGAATCGCGTCCTGTTGATCGGGCTGTCGTCGAAGACCCAGTCCCTCATCGATCTGTCGGTGCTGTCGCGGTGGACGATCCGCCCGCGCCTGATGGGCGTTCCCGGCGTCGCCAACGTCGCGATCTGGGGCCAGCGCGAGCGCCAGCTTCAAGTCCAGGTCGATCCCAAGCGGCTGGCGGAGAAGAACGTCTCGCTGATCCAGATCGTCAAGACGACGGGCAACTCGCTCTGGTACTCGCCCCTGACCTTCCTCGAGGCTTCGGTCGCGGGTACCGGCGGCTTCATCGAGACGCCCAACCAGCGGCTCGGCGTCCGGCACGTGCTGCCGATCTCCGTGGCCGGCGACCTCGCCAAGGTTCCCGTGGAAGGTACGTCGATCCCGCTTGGAGACGTGGCCAAGGTCGTCGAAGACCACCAGCCGCTCATCGGCGACGGCCTGAACGGTGAAGGCGCGGGACTGCTGCTCGTGGTCGAGAAGCTGCCGGGCGTGAACACGCTCCAGGTGACGCGGGAGATCGACAAGGCGCTCGACGCGTTGAAACCCGGTCTCGGCGGCATCGAGTTCGATCGCGACATCTATCGCCCCGCGGGCTACGTCCGCACGGCGATGAACAACGTCGGTATCGCGCTGCTCCTGTCCTTGATCCTGGTCGCGGTCGCGCTGCTGGCGATGTTCCACAACTGGCGCGCGGCTCTGGTGGGCCTGCTCACGATCCCGGTCTCGCTGATGGCCGCGATCCTCGTGATCCAATGGACCGGGGCGACGCTGAACGCGATGGTGCTGGCCGGCCTCGTCATCGCTCTCGGCGTCGTCATCGACGAGGCGATCGTCCTCACCGAGTCCGTGTTGACACGGCTGCGCGCTGGGTCGGACCCGTCTCTGCCCCGGGTCTTCCTCGCCGCCGTGACCGAGACGCACCGGCCGCTGCTGTTCGCGACCGCCATCGTGCTGCTGGCGCTGGTCCCGGTGCTGTTCGTGACCGGTGCGGCAGGAGCGCTCATCCAGCCGATGGTCCTGTCCTACGCGGCAGGCGTGCTGGCGTCTCTCGTGGTCGCGATCACGTTCACGCCCGCCCTCGGCCTCATGCTCTTCCGCATGGCGCGGACGGTGGGTGAGGAGACTCCGTTCTCGGGATGGGTCAAGGGCCTGAGCGAGCGGATGTCGCCCATGGTGCCGCGCGCCGCCGTGGCGCTGGCGATCGTGGCCACGCTCGCGGCTGTCGCGGCCACGCCACGCCTTCGCGCACCGATCGCTCCCGAGTTCAAGGAGAGCGACGTGATGATCAAGTGGGATGCAGAGCCCGGCACCTCGCGTGCTGAGATGACCCGGATGATCGACCGCGTCAGCAAAGAGCTGAGGTCCGTCCCCGGGGTTCGCAACGTGGGCAGCCACGTGGGCCGGGCAATTCTCTCGGACCAGGTCGTGGGGGTGAACTCGAGCGAGCTGTGGGTGAGCCTCGATCCCAAGGCCGACCACGAAACCGCCATGGAGACGATCGAGGACGTCGTCGCGGGCTACCCGGGGGTCGAGGCCGAGGTGACGACGTACATCGGCTCCCGCATGGGCGAGGCCCTCAATACCGTGGACGAGCCGATCATCGTGCGCGTCTACGGCCAGCGGCATGACGTCATTCGCCGCGAGGCGGAGAAGGTGAGGCAGGCTCTCGCGGGCATCAGCGGCATCGTCGATCCGAGCGTGAACCTCGACTTCAACGAGCCGGTCGTCGAGATCGAGGTGAAGCTCGATGCGGCACAGGCGCGCGGGGTCAAACCCGGTGACGTGCGCCGCGCGGCTGCAACGCTGCTGGCGGGCATCGAAGTCGGGAATCTCTTCGAAGAGCAGAAGATGTTCGAGGTCGTGGTGTGGAGCGAGCCGCACGTGCGCCACAGCCTGTCGGCGATCCACGACCTGCTCATCGACGCCCCGGGGGGCCGTCATGTCCGCCTCGGTGACGTGGCCACGGTACGCATCGTGCCGCACCCGAACGTCATCGAGCGCGAGAACGTCGCTCGCACCGTCGACGTCGTCGCCTTCGTCAAGGGTCGGAGCGTCCCTGCCGTTGCCGCCGACGTCAGTGACCGGATCCGGCAGATGTCGTTCCCGCTCGAGTACCGCGCCGAGCTGCAGGGCGACTACGCGAAGCAGCAGCGGGCCGTGAATCGCATGCTCATGGCGGCGCTCGCCGCAGCGATCTGCATCCTGGTCGTCCTCCAGGCGGCGCTGGGAGGGTGGGCCCTGGCTTCTGCGGTGCTGTTGTCGCTCCCGGTCGCGCTGGCCGGCGGCGTCCTCGCGGCGCTGACCACGGGCTCGGCGCTGTCGGTCGGAGCGCTGGCGGGGCTTCTCACCGTGTTCGGCATCACCGTGCGGCAGGCCGTCCTGCTGATCCATCGCTACCACGCGCTGCGGAAGCAAGGACGCGTCGCGGGCCCCGAGCTCGTCCTCCAGGGCATCCGCGATCGCGCCACGCCGATCCTGGCGGCGGCCATCACCACCGCGGCAGCCATGATCCCGTTCGTCGTGTGGGGGAGCACGCCTGGCCACGAGATTGTCGGACCGTTGGCGATCGTGATCCTGGGCGGCCTGATCACCTCCACCGTCTACGTGATGTGCCTGGTCCCCGCGCTCTATGCGCGGCTCGGGGCCGGCGTCGCGGCGACCGCACCCGAAGATGATGACCTGAATCTGGCGTCCCTGCCTGAGTTCCAGCGCGTCTGATAGGAGATCCCATCATGCGATTCTCGCACTACACGATCGTCACGCTGATCGGCGCCGCTCTGCTGGCCTCGGGCTGTCAGCGCGCAGCCATCGCACAGAAGCACAGTCCCGCTAAGGTCGACTCGACCGAGGTCAAGGGCATCATGCGCGTCACGCTCGAGGCCCGCGCCGCCGAGAGGATCGGTCTCCAGATCGCGCCGGTGCAGGAGGAGAGCGTGGAGGGGAAGACCCGCAGGGTCGTGCCCTACGGCGCGGTCATGTACGACACGAAAGGTGATACCTGGACGTTCACGAGCCCGGGCGCGAAGGCGTTGACCTTCGTCCGGCACCGGGTCGTGCTGGAAGACATCGTCGGAGACAAGGCGATCCTGGCGGAAGGTCCGCCCGCCGGAACCCTCATCGTGGTCGTCGGTGCCGCCGAGGTGATGGCCGCCGAACACAAGTACGGCCTGTAAGGGCGCGGCGCCAGGAGGGTCTCGGGCATGTTCCGCTGGTTTGTGAGGTCGAGCCTCAGATATCGATTCATCGTGCTCGCGATGGCCGCGGCGCTGATGCTGGTCGGCGCGGACCAGATGCGGGACATGCGCATGGACGTGTTCCCGGAGTTCGCACCGCCGATCGTCGAGATCCAGACGCCTTGCCTCGGGTTGTCTCCCACCGAGGTCGAGGCCCTGGTCACGATTCCCATGGAGCAGTCGCTGGCCGGCCTGCCCGACCTCGACATCCTGCGCTCGAAGTCGGTCACCGACCTGTCCTCGGTGAAGATGGTCTTCAAGCGCGGCGCCGATCCGATGCTGGCGCGGCAGCACGTCCAGGAAGGCCTCGCGCTGGTGACGGGCGTGATCCCGAAGGACGTCGGCCCACCGGTCATGCTGCAACCGCTGTCGGCGACCGCCCGGTTCATGAAGATCGGGCTGTCCTCCAAGAAGCTGTCGGTCATCGACCAGTCGATGATGGCCTATTGGACGATCCGGCCACGGCTGCTGGCCGTGCCGGGCGTCGCGAATGTCGCCATCTGGGGCGAGCGGATCCAGATGCCGCAGGTGCAGGTCGAGCCCGCACGGCTGCGCGAGAACGGCATCACCGTCCAGCAGGTCATGGATGCGACGTCCGACGCCCTCGAGGCTGGCCTGATGTCGCACTCCGAAGGGGCGATGATCGGGACCGGCGGGTCCATCGACACGCCGAATCAGCAGCTCGGAATCCGCCACGTCCTGCCGATCGTCGATCCCGCCAGCCTGGGTGAGGTGCCTCTCACCGGTCGCGACGGCAGAACCGTGCGCTTGAAGGATGTGGCCCAGCTGGTCGAGGGCCACCAGCCGCTCGTCGGCGACGCCGTCATCAACGGCGGCCCCGGGCTGCTGCTGATCGTCGAGAAGTTCCCCTGGGCGAACACGCTCCAGGTGACCAAGGGCGTCGACGACGCGCTGGCCGCGCTCAAGCCCGGACTGCCGGATCTGGACGTCGATGCGCACATCTTCCGTCCGGCGACCTTCGTCGAGCTGTCGCTCCAGCACCTGGGCACGTCGCTGCTGCTCGGCTGTCTACTGGTGATGGTGATCCTCGCCCTGTTCCTCTACCAGTGGCGCGTCGCCGTGATCACCTGCGTCGCGATCCCACTCTCGCTGATGGCGGGGGTGATGGTGCTCTACGCCCGCGGGACGACGATCAACACCATGATCCTGGCCGGCTTCGTCATCGCGCTCGGCTCCCTCGTGGACGATGCCATCGTCGACATCGAGAACGTCGTCCGGCGCCTGCGGCAGCATCGCAAGGAGGGCGGTCGCAAGTCGACGGCCCGCGTCATTCTCGAGGCGTCACTCGAGGTTCGCCACGCGATCGTCCATGCCACGTTGATCGAAGTGCTGGCGCTGCTGCCGGTGTTCTTCCTCGGCGGTCTCTCCGGCGCGTTCTTCAAGCCGCTGGCGATCTCGTACTCGCTGTCCCTGCTCGCGTCCATGGTCGTGGCACTGACCGTGACGCCGGCGCTCGCCCTGTTGCTGTTGTCCGGGAGATCCACCGAGCGCGAGTCGCCGTTCGTGAAGTGGCTCCAGAATGCCTACACGGGGATGCTCAAGCGCATCGTTCCCAATCCCGGCATCGCGTATGCGACCGTCGCCGTGATCCTCACCACCGGGATCCTGCTCTGGCCGCGTCTCGGCCAGTCGCTGCTCCCGGATTTCAAGGAGCGCGACTTCCTCATGCACTGGGTCACGGAGCCGGGCACTTCGGTGACGGAGGAGGTCCGCGTCTCGGCCGCGGCGTACAACGAGCTCCGGAACATCCCCGGGGTGCGGAACTTCGGCTCCCACATCGGACAGGCGTTGATCATGGACGAGGTCTACGGCGTCTACTTCGGGGAGAACTGGATCAGCGTCGACCCCAAGGTGGATTACGACAGGACGCTGGCCGCGATCCAGAGCGCCGTCGACGGCTATCCGGGGCTGATCCGCGACGTCCAGACCTATCTCAAGGAGCGCATCCGCGAAGTGCTGACGGGCTCGCCCACCGCGATCACCGTACGCATCTTCGGCGATGACCTGCCCACGATCCGTGCGAAGGCCGATGAGCTCAAGCACGCGTTCGAGGACATCCCGGGTCTCGTGGACCTGAAGGTCGAGTCGCTGAAGGAGATCCCGCAGATCGACGTGAAGGTGGACCTCGCCGCGGCGGAGCGTTACGGGGTCAAACCCGGCGACGTGCGTCGTGACGCGGCAGCCCTCATGACCGGCACGGAAGTCGGCGACATCTTCCGGGACGGCAAGGCGTACGACGTCAACGTCTGGAGCACGCCCGAGAACCGGAACAGCATCTACGACGTGAGCGAGCTGAAGATCGACACGCCGCACCACGGACAGGTCCGGCTGGCGGACCTCGCCGAGGTGAAGCTCGTCTCGACGCCGAACGCGGTCGAGCGCTGGCAGATGAAGCGCAAGATCGACGTGCGGGCCAATGTGCGCGGCCGCGACCTGGGTTCCGTGGTCAAGGACGTGCGCACGAAGCTCGCCACGGTGAGCTTCCCCGAGGGCTACCACCCCGAGATGCTCGGTGAGTACACCGAGCGCGAGGCGGCCCAGCGCCGGATGAGGGTCACCATCATGATCTCGATGGTGGGCATCTTCCT
>DATLUU010000402.1:0-8553 GCA_035577885.1 Verrucomicrobiia bacterium | reverse complement strand
CGCGGTAGTCGCGCCCGGTGGTGTTCTCGACGCGCACCACCGCCGACCACTGCGCCGAGGTCTCCCCGGTGCGCACGAGCGTGTGCTCCGCCGACCACGACAGGCCGCCGGTCAGGTACTGGAGCTCGGCGCTGCCGTTGCCCTTCCTGGCGCCCTCCACCACCGCCTCGATCGCGGGCTTGAGCGAGAGCGACGCGTCCGGCTTCGCGAGCCGGACCTCCTGCATCGCCTCCCGGTAGAGCGAGGAGAGCGCGCCGTCGTCACCGCGCACCACGAGCCACGAGCCGTCCGCCGAGAGCAGCGTGCCCTCGGTGACGCGCTCGCCGGTCCTGCTCACCACGCGCACGCGCGAGCCGATCGCCTTCTCCAGGAGCCCGTCGCCGGTGGCGACGTCGAAGCGATAGGCGAGCCGCGCGAGCTTGCCGCTGCTCGGAACGAAGCGCAGCGACGTGGCATCGAGCCGGTCGGACACGCCCTCGAGCCGCAGCGTGTCGCGGCTGCCGCGGTAATCGAGCGTGCGTGACTCCTTCACCAGCCCGAGGTCGGACGTATAGAGCGTCAGCGACGGGCCGGCGAGGGCGGCAGCGGGGAGCGTGATGACGAACAGGGCGGCGATCGACGAACGCACGGACATGGCGGTAGTCCTCCGGAACGAGGGGCGCAGGATATACGCCCCCGGCTCCGGATGTATTCCCGCCCGGTTCGCGCCCCCCGGGCCGCGAGGGCTCAGGGCGGGCCAGGTGCTTTCCCTACTCGCGCACCGCGCTCAGGCTCTGCTGGGCGCGCTTCAGCTTGTCGAGCGTCTCCTCGAGCTGGCCGAGGCGCTCGTTCTCCTTCTGCACGATCTCGGGCTTCGCCTTCCTCAGGAAGTCCTGGTTGCGGAGCTTCTTCTTCACGCCCTCGAGATCGGCGAGCAGCTTCTGCGCCTCGCGCGCGAGGCGCGCGCGCTCCTCGTCCAGGTCCACGAGCCCCTCGAGCGGCAGGAACACCTCCGCGCCCTGCACCACGGCGTGCGCGGCCACCGGCGGGCGGCCGCCGTCGCGCGACAGTCGCAGCTCCTCGATCTTCGCCAGCGGCTTCACCTGCGACGCCAGCCGCTCGAGCAGGTCGAGCTGCGCGCGGTCGCCACGCACCACCACGGGCACGGGCTTGCCGGGTGCGATCTTCGATTCCACGCGCAGGTTGCGCACCGCGACGACGATGCCCTGCAGGAACCCGACCTCGCGCTCGGCCTCGGCGTCGAACCACGACTTCTTCGCCTTGGGCCACGCCGCGAGCGCCAGCGTGTCGCCGTCGTGCGGGATCGCCTGCCACAGCTCCTCGGTCACGAACGGCATGAACGGGTGCAGCAGGCGGAGGATGCCGTCGAGCACGCGCCAGCTCACCCAGCGCGCCGTGCGCAGATCGTCGCGCTGCTCCGGCGTCAGGGGTGTTTCCTGTTCGGCAAGCGCCCAGCGCGGCTTCGCCATCTCCAGGTACCAGTCGCAGTACTCGTTCCACGCGAAGTGGTAGATCGCCTGCGTCGCTTCGGCGAAGCGATACGTCTTCAAGTTCCGGGTCACGTCCTTCGCCGCGTTCGCGAGCCGCGACAGGATCCAGCGGTCGGCGAGCGACAGCCGGAGCTGCGACTCCTTCACGCTCGAAAGATCTTCGGACCCGGCTGCGCCGGGTGCCCCGAGCCGCATGGTCACGAGCTTGGTCGCGTTCCACAACTTGTTGGCGAAGAACTTGCCGCTCTCGAGCCGCTTCTCGTCGAACAGCAAGTCCTGCCCGGTGGGCGTCTGCACCATGCAGAAGCGCACGCTGTCGGCGCCGTACTTCTCCATCATCGCCAGCGGGTCGGGCGAGTTGCCGAGCGACTTGCTCATCTTCCGGCCCTGCGCGTCGCGCACGATGCTGGTGAAGTAGACGTGCGCGAACGGCGCCTCGCCGAGGAAGTGGTAGCCGGCCATGATCATGCGCGCGACCCAGAAGAAGATGATGTCGCTGCCGGTGACCATGAGGCTGTTGGGGTAATAGCGCTCGAGGTCGGCGGTCTTCTGCGGCCAGCCGAGCGTGGCGAACGGCCACAGCCACGACGAGAACCAGGTGTCGAGCACATCTTCGTCCTGGCGCCAGCCCTCGCCCGGCGGTGCCTCGAGCGACACCACCTGCTCGTCGCCTCGGTACCACACCGGGATCCGGTGCCCCCACCACAGCTGCCGCGAGATGCACCAGTCGCGGATGTTCTCGAGCCAGTTGAGGTACACCTTCTTCCACCGCGCCGGGAACATCTTGACTTTGCCCTTCTTCGCCGCCTCGATCGCGGGCGCGGCGAGCGGCGCCATCTTCACGAACCACTGCCACGACAGGTAGGGCTCGATGACGGTGTTGCAGCGCGAGCAGTGCCCCACCGCGTGCCGGTGCGGCTCCACCTTGTCCAGGTAGCCCGCATCTTGAAGTGCAGCCACGATGCGCTCGCGCGCCTGGAACCGGTCGAGGCCGCGGAAATCGCCGGCGGCGTCGTTCATGATGCCGGCCTCATCCATGATCACGATCTCGGGCAGGCCGTGGCGCTTGCCGATCTGGAAGTCGTTGGCGTCGTGCGCCGGCGTCACCTTCACCGCGCCGGTGCCGAACTTGGGATCCACCGCCTCGTCGGCGACGATCGGGATCTCGCGGCGGACGAGCGGCAGCACCGCCGTGCTGCCGATGAGCTTGGCGTAGCGCGGGTCCTTGGCGCTCACGGCCACGCCGGTGTCACCGAGCATGGTCTCCGGGCGCGTCGTGGCCACGGTCACGGAGCCGCTCCCGTCCTTCAACGGGTAGCGGATGTGCCAGAGGTGGCCGTCGGTCTCCACCATGTCGACTTCTTCGTCGGAGAGCGCGGTGCCGTCGCGCGGGCACCAGTTGACGATGTAGCGCCCGCGGTAGATCAGGCCCTCGTCGTGGAGCGACTTGAAGACGTGGAGCACGGCGCGCGAGTAGGCCTCGTCCAGCGTGAAGCGCTCGCGCGCCCAGTCGGGCGTGATGCCGAGCCGGCGCTCCTGCTGGAAGATGATGCCGCCGTACTGCTCCTTCCACTCCCAGACCGCCTTCAAGAACGCGTCGCGGCCGAGCTGGTGGCGCGACTTCTTCTCGCTCTTGAGCTTCTTCTCCACCACGTTCTGCGTGGCGATGCCGGCGTGGTCCATGCCCGGGATGTAGAGCGTCTCGCGCCCTTCCATGCGCTGCCAGCGGATGATGCAGTCGCGCACGGACTCGCCGAGCACGTGGCCCATGGTGAGCGAGCCGGTGACGTTCGGCGGCGGGATGGCGATGACGAACGGGGCCTTGGAGCCCGTGCCCTTCGGCTGCGCGGCGAGGTCCGCGCGCGGCTGGAACACGCCCAGCCGCTCCCAGAACGCGTAACGTTCGGGCTCGATGCGGCGCGGGTCGTAAGCCTGCGAGAGCGCCTCGGGATTCCCGGGACGCATGAACGGCCTCCTTCGCGGGGCGCCCACGAACGCAGAAGCCCGGCGCAGGCCGGGCCGCAGGAACCCCAGTGAATTCGAGGGACGGACGGTAGCGGAGGGCGCCGAAGCCGGTCAACCGACAGGCTTGCGCCGGGTCGAGAGCGCGCGGATCACTCTCGGGAGCAGTGGCCGAACCGGGTGCTTCGCGAGCAGGCCGGCCACCTCGTCGAGTGGCCACCAGCGGCGTTCGCGCCAGCTCATTTCATCCCACGTCGCGTGCTCGACCTGGACCTCGAGGAGATAGGTCGCGACCGAGAGGACGACGCCCCACTTCTCGTACTCGTAGCTCCCGATCGAGGCTCCGACCAGGCGGCCCTCGAGGCCCGCCTCCTCCTCCGCCTCGTTGAGCGCCGTCTCTTCGAGCGTATCCCCGGGATCCACCATCCCCTTCGGGATGCCCCACGCCTTCCCGTCTCGCTTGCGGATCAGGCAGATCTCGACGCTCCCCTTGACCGAACGGAACGGGAACGCGGCGGCCTGATCGGAAGCGTCGTTCGCGGGCGTCGTCTCCTCCTGTGCGGGACCTGCGGCCTCATCTTGCCATGAACACGCGCGCCGTGTAACGCAGCGCCCGGGCAGCAGGACCTGCCTTTCCGGCAGCGGGTTGCCGGCAGCCCACCCGGCCCCTACCCTCGCGCCGCATGCATGGACCAGCATCCCGCCGCGTCGGGCGCGCCGTCTGCGTCGCGCTCGCGCTCGGTTCCGCCAGGATGGCGGCCGCCTCACCGCTCGAGTTCATCGCGGTGCGCGACCCGTTCATGGCCGAGCTGCGCGTGCTCGAGTGCTACGACCTGCCCGCCGACAGCGGGCGTTACCGGCTGCCCCACTTCAACACCTGGCCGCTCCAGCGCCTGGAGCTGATGGGCGACGGCCCGCCGCCGCTCGAGGGGAATCTCGTGCGCACGCTGGTCGCCGAGCGCCTCGAGCGCGAGCTCCAGCGTGATGCCATGGGCGCGTTCGCCACCTACCACGTGCGGCTCTCGACGCCGAGGATCCTGCAGCGCGCCTGGCCCGAAGACGATCGCCTGGAGCTGTCGGTCGGCACCGAGGGCGCGTACGACATGAGCCGTCAGAGCGGCGACACCGACACGCACTGGCGCGACGGCAGCGGCATCCACCTGCGCGCGGGCGCCCAGATCGATCGCTGGCTCGCGTTCGCGCACATCGCGCTCGGCCAGCTCGAGAATGCGGAGGAGTTCACCGACGCGCTGGTCGCGAACACGAACCTCGCGGCGCAGACCGACGAGGCGTATCTGAGTTACAGCGCCGGCACGCACTGGAGCGTGACGATGGGCCGTCAGCGCTTCGCGTGGGGACCGGGCGAGGAGGGCTCGCTGCTCATCTCGCGCACCGGCGCGCCGCTCACGGCGCTCTACCTGCACTTGCGGATCAAGGCATTGCGCGCCGATGGGTTCTCGATCAACGCCACCACGGACCCGGGCACCGGCGAGCAGTTCGCCGCCCATCGCATCGAGTGGCAGCCACTCTCCGCGCTGCGCCTGGGCATCGCCGAGGCCGCGCGCTACAAGGCCGACGGCTGGGAGGCGGTGTACGTGGCGAGCGTGATCCCCTACTCGCTCGCGCAGCGCATCCTGCAGCAGGACGGCGAGAGACTGGGCGAGGCACGCAACAACATCGAGCTGTCGCTCGACGCGTCGTGGCGCCCGGCGGACGGAACCCGGCTCTATGGTGAGGTGCTGCTCGATGACCTGCACGCGAAGAGCGCGGCGACGCCGAACAAGTACGGATGGCAGGTCGGCGCCGACGGCGCGTGGACGCACGGCTTCACGCGGCTGTCGTGGAACACCGAGTACACGTGGCTGTCGCGCTACACGTACACGTCGTTCTTCGGCCGCGAGTTCACGGCGCAGGGCATCCCGATCGGCTTCCCCACCGGCCCCGACTCGCGCCGGCTGCGCGTGCGCATCGGCTGGGACCCGCGCGTGGCGTGGCAGGTCACCGGCGTCGTCTCGCGCACGTGGAAGGGCGAGAACGATTTCGATGACCCCTACATCAATGGCACGCCGATCCCCCCCGTGGGCACGCTCGAGGGCATCGTGCAGACGACCGATGACGCCACCGGCGTGCTGCGCTGGTGGCCGGCGAGCGGCGTGGACCTGTCGCTGTCGCTCGGCTTCACGCGCGCGACGAACGTGGACCACGCGCAGGGCAACGACCAGAACGGCATCCACGGCTCGGTCGCGTTCCGCCTGAGCCGCTGACGGCGCCGTCGTTCACGGGGCGTACGCTCCGGCGCTCGCGCGGCTGCGCGCCAGCGATTCCTGCGTCTCATCGGGGCGACGATCCACCCTGCGGCGACGGCCCTCGTCGGCCGCTTCATGGTCGTTCGTGATGACGTGCTTGACTCTGTCCGCCGTCGCGCGGAACGTGAACCGGCTCCAAGGTTCCGTGTCCCCCACCCCCAAGGGAAAGGAGATCGCGTGCCCCGCGCATCCGCTCTCGTCGCCTCGCTGATCTTCGCCGTGCTCGCGGCTCCCGCCGCCCAGGCCGCGAAACACTTCGACAAGGGTGACCAGGACACCACCTGCGCGCCGTGCAAGGACTTCGACCAGTACGCGAACGGTGGCTGGCGCGCGAAGTTCGTGATGCCGGCCTCGTACTCGCGCTACGGCGCGTTCACGGAGGTCGCCGACCGCAACCAGCAGGTGCTGCTCGGGATCGTCACCAAGGCGGCCGCGGCGAAGGCGAAGGCGGGGAGCGACCAGGCGAAGCTCGGCGACTACTGGTCGAGCTGCATGGACTCGACCGCGGCCGAGGCCGCGGGGCTCAAGCCGGTGCAGCCGCTGCTCACCGCGGTCGACGGCATGGCGTCGGTGAGCGACCTCGGGCGCCAGGTGGCGTGGTTCCACGCCCACGGCGTGGGCGCGGTGTTCGCGTGGTTCGGGAACCAGGATCCCAAGAACAGCGACCGCTTCATCGTGCACGCGGGCCAGGGCGGACTGCACCTGCCGGACCGCGACTACTACACCAAGACCGACTCGGCCTCGAAGGCGCTGCGCGTCGAGTACGTGGCGCACATCGCGCGTTGCTTCGCCCTGGCGGGCGAGGCCGCGAGTGCCGCGGCGCGGGACGCCGATGCGGTGATGACGCTGGAGACCGCGCTCGCGAACGCGAGCATGACGAACGTGCAGCGGCGCGACCCCAACGCCACCTACCACGTCATGCCCACGGATTCGCTGATGCTGCTCATGCCGCGGTTCACGTGGACGGACTACTTCGCCGGCCGCACCCAGAAGCCGGACATCGTGAACGTGACCCAGCCCGACTTCTTCAAGGCGGTGAACGACCTGATCGCCAGCACCTCGCTCGAGGACTGGAAGGCGTACCTGCGCTGGACGGCGCTCGAGGACGCGGCGCCGCTGCTCAGCAAGGCGTGGGCGGACGAGGACTTCCGTTTCCAGAGGCTGCTGTCCGGCGCCACCGAGCAGCTGCCGCGCTGGAAGCGCTGCCTGATCGCCACCGATCGCGACCTCGGCGACATCCTCGGCAAGGCGTACGTGGACGTGGCGTTCCCGCCCAAGGCGAAGCAGCGCGCGCTGGAGCTGGTGCACAACCTCGAGGCGTCGCTCGACGACAAGATCGTGGCGCTGGCGTGGATGAGCCCGGAGACCAAGGCCGCCGCCAAGGCGAAGCTCGCGGCGTTCGACGAGAAGATCGGCTACCCGGACAAGTTCCGCGACTACTCGAAGGTGAAGATCACGCGCGCCAGCATCGTCGACAACCACATGAACGCGCGCGCCGCGGAGGCGACGCGCAACATGGAGCGCGTGGGCAAGCCGGTGGAGCGCGGTGAATGGCGGATGACCGCGCCCACCGTGAACGCGTTCTACCAGGCCTCGCTCAACAGCATCAACTTCCCCGCCGGCATCCTGCAGCCGCCGTTCTTCGACGCCGACGCCGACGACCCGGTGAACTACGGCGCCATCGGCGCGGTGATCGGGCACGAGATGTCGCACGGCTTCGACGACCGCGGCCGGCAGTTCGACGCCAAGGGCAACCTGCGCGACTGGTGGACGCCGGCGGACGCCGACGCCTACAAGGTGCAGGCGAACCGCGTCGCCGACCAGTTCAGCTCGTACACGGTGAACGACACGCTGCACGTGAACGGCCGGCTCACGCTCGGCGAGAACATCGCCGACCTGGGCGGTCTCGCGGTCGCGTACAACGCGATGGAGAAGGCCATCGCCGGCAAGCCGCGCACCAAGATCGACGGCTACACGCCGGAGCAGCGCTTCTTCCTCGCCTACGCGCGCATCTGGCGCGCCGCGGACCGGCCCGAGGGGCTGCGCACGCGCGTGCTCACCGACTCGCACTCGCCCGCCCACTGGCGCGTGAACGGGCCGCTCTCGAACCTCAAGGAGTTCCACGACGCGTGGGGCTGCAAGGACGGCGACGGCATGGTGCGTCCCGTCGACCTGCGCGCGCGCATCTGGTAGCCCAGACCAGGAAAGGATCCTCGATGAACCGCGTCCGCAGCGCCGTCGCGTTCGCCGTGCTGGTGTCGTGGGCGCTTCCCGCGCTCGCGGGAAGCGCCTCCGACTTCGACAAGAGCTGCGCACCGTGCAAGGACTTCGACCAGTTCGCGAACGGCGGCTGGGCGGCGAGGACGAAGATGCCGCCCGGCTACACGAACTACGGTGCGTTCGACGAGCTCTACGACCGCAACGAGGCGGTGCTGCGGAAGATCCTGGAGAAGGTGGCGGCGGACAAGAAGGCCGAGCCGGGCAGCGACCGCGCGCGGCTGCGCGACTACTACGGCTCGTGCATGGACTCGCTGGGCGCGGAGAAGGCGGGCGGCAAGCCGATCGCCCAGCTGCTCGCCGACGTGGATGGCATCGGGTCGGTGCAGGACCTGGGCCGGCAGGTGGGCTGGATGCACGCGAACTTCATCCCCGCCGTGTTCGCGTTCTATTCGGCGCAGGATCCCAAGCAGAGCGAGAACGTGATCGCGTTCCTGGGCCAGGGCGGTCTCGGGCTTCCCGACCGCGACTTCTACACGCGCACGGACTCGTCGTCGGTGGCCACGCGTTCCACCTAC
>DATLUU010000401.1:0-5297 GCA_035577885.1 Verrucomicrobiia bacterium | reverse complement strand
GCAAGAAAGTGTCCAAGGCCGAGTGCGGTCCCTGTCCCGGCGCGAGTGAGTACGTAAGCAGGTGTGGAAGCGGGCATTATGCTAGGGCGAACGCCCGAGGGCAATCCGCCGGGCGTGTCGTCCGACGATGTTGCTGCCGCGAATCGCGTTGACCTGCAAACACAGCCGCTGCGGAATGCGTGACACACCCTGTCATGACCACGATAGGTTCCGCGGACGCGTTCCCATCCTCCGATCGGAGAGCCACGATGCGCTCGTGCGTGATCGCGCTGCTGCTGAGCGTCACCACATTGGACGCGGCACGCGCCGCGAAGGGCGCGGGCCCGGTGAAGGTGTCCCCGGCCGCGGCGGATTCGATCCGCGCCGGCTACGAGAAGGACCGCGCCGACACCGAGAAGCAGCTGCGCGAGGGCCCGACCTCCTACCTGGCCGCGGTGGCGCGAACGGACTTCGGCGAGAAGACGGCGCTGGTCCTCGGCCGCGCCGCCGACTGTGACCTGCGCGTCGACGATCCCGAGGTGGCCGCACACCACCTGAGGGTGACCGTGGCGGGCGATTCGTTCCGGGTCGAGGCCGTGGACGACACCGCCCACTTCCTCGTGCGCGACGACGCGCACCGCTCGGCGACGCTGCCGCCGGGATTCGTCCGCGTCGGCAGGTTCATGGTGCGACTCTCCCACCAGCGCTTCCCGGCGTTGATCGTGTTCGACCCCAAGAGCCCGGCCTTTGCCAAGTACCACGGGCTGGCGTGGTACCCGCCCGACTTCGCGTATCGATTCGTGGCCTTCCTCACGCCGAACCCCAAGGCCGACACCACGGTCATCATGAGCACGCGGGGCAACGCCCGTCGCGCGGTGCTGGCGGGCTGGTTCGACCTCTCTGTGAACGGGAAACCGGTGCGGCTCGAGGCCCACCGGCTGCTCGAGCCGGGCGTGGACGAGAAGAGCGTGAGCATCTTCTTCCGCGACGCCACCACCGGCGGCGAGACCTATTCCGTGGGTCGGTACCTCGATCCCCAGCCCCTCCCCAACGGCGCCTGGCTCGTGGATTTCAACTACTGCTACAACCCGGCCTGCGCCACGAGTCCCTATTACAACTGCCCCATCCCCTCCAAGGCCAACACGCTCAAGGTGGCGATCCGCGCGGGCGAGAAGGACTCGCATTACTTGCACTGACACACATTCCCGCGGCCGCGCGGCTACAGGAAAATTCCTATATCGGGGCCGGGTGCGGACGTGCTTTCATGTCGGCTCCGAAGGCCGACACGAGAGACTCCTCGATGGTGCTCCGTCCACACCGACTCGTCATCCTCGCTGCGAGCGCCCTGATCCTGGTGGCGCTCAGCTCACGCGCGACCGAGGTGACGTACCCGTTCGAGATCAAGGGCCAGGTGACGGGGCTGACCGGTGCTGCTCCCACGCAGAAGTTCAAGCTGCGCGGCCTGTCGTTCACGACCGACGCGAGCACCCGGCTCAAGCACCTGCCCACCGGGCTCGCGAACGGTGCGTTCATCGAGGTGAAGACCAGGTCCGTGGCGGCGCCGTTCCTGGCGACGAAAGTGTCCGGCTTGTCGGAATCCGGCGACGACGACCACGAACATCACCGCGCCGAGAAGGCCTCGGTCGAGGGCCTGGTCACCGCGCTCACCGGCACCACCCCGAACTTCGCCTTCACGCTGGAGGGGAGGCGCGTGGTCACGAGCAGCGCCACCGTGGGCGTCGCGCTCGTGGCGCCGAACGTGCACCTCGAGGCCAAGGGCCCGGTGGACTCCACCGGCACGATCACGGCGACGAAGATCGAGACCGAGGACGACGACTGAGCCCCGCGGCACCCACGACGCGGGGACCGAGCGGGCGCCGGCAGGGTTGTCTCCTGCCGGCGCCCTTCGGCTTTCAGGCGTGCGCGGGCGTCGCCGCCAGCAGGCCGCGCAGCACATCGGCCGGGCCGAGCTGGCAGAAGCGGCGGAGCGCCGGCGGGCCCTGGTGGCGCATGCGGCCGGTGTTCAGGGCACTGATCATTTCGCGGTAGAGCTCCGCGGTGCTCTTGGACATGCCCATCGAGGTGAAGGTCGGGACCACGGCGTCGAGCGGCCCGAACTGGGGCGCGATCGGGCGGCCGAGGATCTCGGTGAGCGCGGCGGCGATGTCCTCGGGCGTGTGATCGGGCGCATGCGCGATCTCGACGACGCGCGTCCCGGTGGCGGGCTCGAGCAGGCATTCGGCGGCGATCCGTCCGACGTCTGCGGTCGCTGCCATGGGAATCGACTTGCCCGGCGCAAAGAACGTGGGCAGCACACCGCCCTGCGTCGCCGGCAGCACCGCGGCGAAGTTCTCGAAGAAGTACCCGGGACGAAGGAACGTCACGTTCTTCGCCGCCTTCGTCAGCGTCGCCTCGGCCTTGTGCAGGCCGCGCACGGGCCCCGTGCCGTCGGCCAGCTCGGCCCCGAGCGAGGACAGGAACACGAGGTGCGGGAGGCCGCTCTTCCGCACCGCCTGGGACATGGCCTCCACCATCACGTGCTGCGCCGCCAGCAGGTCCTCGGAGCCGATGCCGGGCGCCACGAGCAGGTAGGCGCCCTGGGCACCAGTGAGCGCCTGCGTGAGCGTGGTGTGGTCGGTGAGCGACGCCACGGCCACCTCGGCGCCGCGCGCCTTCCACGGCTCGCCCTGCTTCGCGTCGCGCACGATCACGCGCACGCTTTGCTTGTTGCCCAGCAACGTCTCCGCGGCCGCCCTGCCCGTGTGGCCGGTCACTCCCGCGATCGCATACATGGGACGCCCTCCTTTGGAACCGCTACACGGCCCCGCCCGCGCCGCGCCGCTGCAGCCGCCGCCGCGCCTCGTGCTGCACCACATCGAGCATGCCGATCAGGCCCTGGCCTTTCCCCATCGAGATGTCACGGCCGAAGATCTTGAAGATCGTGTCCTGCGGCACGCGCGCAACCTGCTCCAGAGGCTGGCCCGAGAGCGTGTCGCCGAGGATCGCTCCCCACGCCTTCGCCGAGAGGCCCTGCGGGTTCTCCACCGCGAACCACAGGTCCAGCGTGCCGTCGGCCCGGTCCGTGGCGAACACGTACGCCTCGGACTCGCACCGCGGCGCGCGCGCCGACTCCGGGAACGGCCGCGTCGCGACCGTTGCGGGCACCGACTCGAACTGGTCGGCGTACTCGATCAGCATCTCCGTGCGCATCCCGCGGTCGGCGCCATCGAACTCCTGGACCACGGCGGCGAGCGGCGCTGGGAGCGCCTCGGCGTCGCCCGCCTGCGGCGCGCCGCTCAAGGCTTCTCGATCGGCATGCCCACGGCGTTGCCCCATTCGGTCCAGCTCCCGTCGTAGTTCCGCACCCGCTTGTAGCCGAGCAGGTACGTGAGCACGAACCAGGTGTGACTGCTGCGCTCGCCGATGCGGCAGTAGGCGATGACGTCGTCCTCGGGCTTCAACCCGATCTCGTTCTCGTAGATGGCGCGCAGGCCGGCGGCATCCTTGAACGTGCCGTCCTCCGGATTCGCAGCGCGTGCCCAGGGCACGTTCTTGGCGCCGGGGATGTGGCCGCCGCGCAGCACGCCCTCCTGCGGGTACTCCGCCATGTGCGTGCGCTCGCCCGAGAACTCCTGCGGGCTCCGCACGTCCACCATCTTCTTGTGTGCGCGCATGTGCGACACCACCTCGTCGCGGAAGGCGCGGATGCGCGAGTCGTCGCGCTCGGGGGCCTGGTACTTGGTCGCGGCGTAGGTCGGCACCTCGCGCGTCATCGGCCGGTTCTCCTTCTCCCACTTGAGCCGGCCGCCGTCCATGACCTTGGCGTTGGTGTGGCCGAAGAGCTGGAACACCCAGAACGCGTAAGTGGCCCACCAGTTGTTCTTGTCGCCGTAGAACACCACCGTGGTGTTGCGGGTGACGCCGATCTTGCCCAGCAGCTTTTCGAACCCCGCGCGATCCACGTAGTCGCGGCGGATGGTGTCGTTCAGGTCGAGCGCCCAGTCCACCTGCACCGCGCCCGGGATGTGGGCCGCGGGATAGAGCAGGGAGTCCTCATTGGACTCGATGATGCGGACGTCCGGGTTCTTGAGGTTCTGGGCCACCCATTCGGTGGTGACCAGCACGTCGGGGTGGGCGTAGCCACGAGCGGCGATGTCGGCGAGCAACGCGGTCTCGGACATGGAAGGACCTCGGGGTTGGGGCGGTCAGTGGGGTTCCGCCATTCTAGCCCTCCTCGCCCCACTGTGCCGGTGCTATCGCGGGCCCGTGTTCACGCGTTGCCAACAGCATCCGTGGCCGCCCGGCCAGGTCCGGACGCAGCTCCGCGCCGCGCCAGTCGCGGGCGCCATCGAACCAGGCCGCGACCTCGGCGGCGCGCGTCTCGTCCAGCTCGAGCGCCAGGAGCCCGCCCGCGCGCAGGTGGCGCGGGGCTTGGTCCACGATTTCGCGCAGGTCGGCGAGCCCGTCGTCGCCGGCGAAGAGCGCCGCGTGTGGCTCGAAGTCGTGCACGTCCCGCGGCAGCGCGTCCGCTTCGCGCGGCGAGATGTAGGGCGGGTTCGCCACGATCACGTCGAAGCGCTCGTCACTCGCGAGCGCTTCCAGCCATTCGCCGCGGAGGAACGTGACGTGAAGCCCCAGCGCCTCGGCGTTGGCGCGCGCCACCTGGAGCGCATCCTCGCTCGCGTCGGTCGCCACGACGTCAGCGCGCGCATACTCGTGAGCGATCGAGAGCGCGATGCAGCCGGAGCCGGTGCCGAGGTCGAGGACTCGGGGTGGGCGTGCCGAAGGCGCGCGCGCCACCAGGTACTCGAGCACCGCCTCGACCAGCCACTCGGTCTCGGGCCGCGGCACGAGCACGCGGCGATCCACGGCGAGATCGAGCGAACGGAACGCCGCGCGGCCGGTGATGTACTGAACGGGCTCGCCGGCGAGCCTTCTCGCGAGCTGTTCTTCCAGCTCGTTCACGAGCTCGGCCTCGAGGGGTGCGCCGACACGCGTGCGCAGATCCCCGCGGCCGACGCCGATGAGCCGCGAGAGCAGCTCCTCGGCGTCGCTCGCGGGTGCGCCGACAGCCGCCAGCCGCCGCGTGGCCCCGCGCAGCGCTTCGCCCACCGTGGTCGCCATGGCACGAGCATAGCGGGCGAGCGCCGCACGGGCACTGCTTGCGGTTGATGCGTCTAGTCGGGCGATGCCGCCGCGTCGAGGAACGCGAACATGCACGCCGCGGCCGCCACGCCGGCCCACGGCACCGGCGCGGGGAGCACGAGCTTGAGCGCGTACCCGCACACCACCGCCATGAGCACGCCGACCTTGGACTC
>DATLUU010000400.1:0-2653 GCA_035577885.1 Verrucomicrobiia bacterium | reverse complement strand
GCCGCGGGAGTCTCGGTGGGTGGCGGCGGCGTGAGCGAGAAATCGTTGCCAGCGAGGGCTTCGGGCGCTTCGATCGCGGACGTCGCGGTGCTGCGCGCAGGCGCTGGGCGTTCTGTGGCCACGGGCGCGGCGGCGCTCGCGGCCGCAGCCTCCGCGACTCCGCTCCGCTTCGCCTTCGCCACGCCCGCCGCCAGCAGCTCGCCCGTTCCCAGCGCGTGCTCCCGCTCGAGCTTCCGCCGCAGCGAGCGCGCGATGTCGGCCGCTTCGTCCCGCACGTCGTCGCTCATCGCTTCGCCTTCCCGGTTGGCGCGGCCGCGCGCGACTTCGGCGCCCGCGGCGATGCCGCGAGCTTCAGGTTCGCACTCTTCCCCGTGTCGCCGCGCAGCTCCATCACGCGGTCCAGGATGTGCTCCGCCACCTCGCGCTTGCTCGCCTCGGGCAGCTCCGTTACCGCGCGAGCCTCGACCAGCGTGACGAGATTGGTCTCGCTGCCCAACGCTTCTTCCGGAGTGTTCAGCACGATCAGGTCGGCGTTCTTCGCCGCCAGCTTCTTCCGCGCGTTCTCGACACCGTCATTCGTCTCGAGCGCGAACCCGACCACGATCTGCTCCTTCTTCTTCGCCGCACCGAGGCCGGCGAGGATGTCGGGATTGGGCTCGAGCTTGATCTCGAGGGGTGAGCCACCATCGCGCTTGATCTTCTGCGGCGACGGTCGCGCCGGGCGATAGTCCGCCACCGCGGCCGCCATGATGACCACGTTCGCCTTCGGCCCGCGCTCGGTCATCGCCCGCTCCATCTGGAGCGCCGTGGTCACGTTGACGACGTCGACGCCGGCAGGCGCGTCCACGCTCACCGGGCCCGCGACCACGGTCACCTGGGCGCCGCGATCGCGCGCCGCCTCGGCCAGCGCGAAACCCATCCGACCGCTCGAACGATTCGTCAGCACGCGCACCGGGTCCAGCGGCTCCTCCGTGCGGCCCGCGCCGATCAGCACGCGCAGGCCCTTCATGCTCGTCCGTAAGCGGAGCGAGCCTTCCACCGCGTCGACGATCGCCGCCACGTCGGCCAAGCGCCCCGGGCCCGTGAGCCCGGAAGCGAGCGGCCCGTCGTCCGGACCCACGAAACGAAGCCCGCGAGCACGAAGCACGCGCACGTTCGCCTGCGTCGCCGGCGCCTTCCACATCTGCATGTCCATCGCCGGCGCCACCACCACCGGTGCCGCGGTGGCGAGCAGGAACGTGGTGAGCGCGTCCGGCGCCTCGCCGTGCACCATGCGCGCCATCAGGTCCGCCGTGGCCGGCGCCAGCACCACCGCGTCGGCCGCCTCGGCCACGTCCACGTGCTCGACGTGGCCGCGCACCTTGCCCACCGATTCCAGCGGCAGGTTGAAGCGCGGCCGCTGGTCGCCCCAGAGATCCGTCACCACCGGGTTGCCGGTGAGCGACTGGAACGTGAGCGGCGTGACGAACTCGCACGCCGCCTTGGTCATCACCACCAGGACCGTGGCGCCGCGGTCGCGCAACCGGCGCACCAGCTCGCAGGCTTTATACGCCGCGATGCCGCCGGACACGCCCACGACCACCACGCGGTCCCGCAGCATCGGCTACTCGAGCGTCGGCTCGGTCATCGGCTCCACGGTCTGCGCGAGCAGGGCCATGGGGTCTTCGTAGTAGTAGGGCACGTCGTCGTGGAGCACGCGCTCCAGCGCCACGGCCGTGACCTTCCCGTGCAGCGTCTCGCCGCTGCGGCGGACCCAGTCGTTCAACCGGCGCGCCTCGCGCGCGGCCACGATCGAGAGTTCGTACTTGCTCTTGCCCGGAGGGGGCACCAGTGCGGACAGCTTCATTCGCAACACTCCTGCTTCAGCGGGTTCAACCGACTTCCGCGCGGCGCACCCGTTGACGCCGCGCGTGTGTGGCTGGTTACGAAACTCGTCAGCGGTGCGCGCGCTCGCCGTCGTGGATGGCGAGCAGAGCGGCGACCGCGCGCTGCAGGTCGTCGTTCATGATCACGTACCGGTAGTTCGACATTTGAGCGAGCTCACCCGGCGCGTTGAGGAGTCGCGTTTCGATCACCTCGGGTGAGTCGGTACCGCGCGACTCGAGCCTTGCCCGCAGCGCGTCGAGCGACGGCGGGTAGACGAACACCGTCACTGCATCGGGACGCACCCGGCGGACGCTCGCGCCGCCCTGCACGTCGACGTCGAGCACCACCACTTTGCCCTCGCGCACGTGCTCATCGACTGCTCCGACCGGCGTGCCGTAGAGATGCCCATGCACCTCGGCAGTCTCCAGGAACCAGCCCTGCGCTTCGCGCTGCAGGAACTCGTCCTGCGAGAGGAAGTAGTAGTCGCGGCCCTCGACCTCGGTGCTGCGCTTCGGCCGCGTGGTGGCGGACACCGAGAACACGCAATCGGGGCGCTGCTTCACGATGTGCTCGACCAGTGTGCCCTTACCCGCACCCGAGGGCCCGGTGAGCACGAGGAGGAATCCCACGCCTGGGTTCGCCGGCTGAGCGGTGTTCGTCATCGTCCCCGATTCCATGAGCGTGGCGGTCATTCGACGTTCTGCACCTGTTCGCGGATGCGCTCGATCTCTTCCTTCATCACGATCACCGCGCGGCCGATCTCGACGTCGTTCGCCTTGGAGCCGAT
>DATLUU010000399.1:0-5474 GCA_035577885.1 Verrucomicrobiia bacterium | reverse complement strand
CAGCTCCCCGACAGCGACCCTGTCGAGACCCGCGAGTGGCTCGAAGCCCTGGATGGGGTGGTGGATACCCAGGGCCGCGAGCGCGCCGACTTCCTGCTGCGCCGGGTGCTGAAGCGCGCACGCCAGCTGCACGTCGGGCTGCCGGGGCTCATCCAGTCGCGCTACATCAACACCATCTCGCCCGAGCAGGAGCCGCCGTTCCCCGGCGACGAGGAGATGGAGAAGCGCATCCGCCGCATCGTGCGCTGGAACGCGGCCGCCATGGTCGTGCGCGCGAACGCGAAATCCGCCGGTCTGGGCGGCCATCTTTCGACCTATGCTTCTGCCGCGAGCCTCTACGAAGTCGGCTTCAATCACTTCTTCCGCGGCAAGGACGACGGCAGCTCGGGTGACCAGGTGTTCTTCCAGGGCCACGCCGCGCCCGGCATCTACTCGCGGGCGTTCCTCGAGGGCCGGCTCACCGAGGCGCAGCTCGAGAACTTCCGCCGCGAGTCGAAGCGCGGCACCGGGCTCTCCAGCTACCCGCACCCGCGGCTCATGCCCGAGTTCTGGGAGTTCCCCACCGTGAGCATGGGGCTCGGCCCCCTGAACGCCATCTACCAGGCGCGCTTCAACCGCTACCTCGCGTCGCGCGGCATCGCCGACACCGCGAACTCGCGGGTGTGGGCGTTCCTCGGCGACGGCGAGATGGACGAGCCCGAGGCCACCGGCGCGCTGACGCTGGCTGCGCGCGAGGGCCTGGACAATCTGACGTTCGTCATCAACTGCAACCTGCAAAGGCTGGACGGCCCGGTGCGGGGCAACGGCAAGATCGTCCAGGAGCTGGAAGCCGTGTTCACGGGCGCGGGCTGGAACGTGATCAAGGTGCTGTGGGCGCGCGAGTGGGACGCGCTGCTGGCGCAGGACTACGAAGGCGTGCTCGTCGACCGCATGAACGAGACCGTCGACGGCGACTGGCAGAAGTACGTCATCGAGTCCGGGGCCTACATCCGCGAGCACTTCTTTGGCACGGATGAGCGCTTGCTGAAGATGGTCGAGAATCTGAGTGACGACCAGATCAAGCGCCTGCGTCGTGGCGGCCATGACTACAAGAAAGTCTATGCCGCTTACGCCGCCGCGGTCGCGCACAAGGGCCAGCCCACGGTGATCCTCGCCAAGACCGTGAAGGGCTGGACGCTCGGCACCGGCGCCGAAGCGCGCAACATCACGCACCAGAAGAAGAAGCTGGATCAGGAGGAGTTGAAGAAGTTCCGCGACACGCTGGAGCTGCCGATCCCGGACAAGAAGATCCCGGAGGCGCCGCTCTTCCACCCCGGGCCCGACAGCCCCGAGGTGCAGTACATGCTCGAGCGCCGGCGAGCGCTCGGCGGCAGCATCCCGAAGCGCCTCGTGCGCTCGAAGCCCATGCCGCCCGCGGGCGGCAAGGTGTTCTCCGAGTTCGACGGCGGCACCGGCGCGAACCAGGCGGTGTCGACGACGATGGTGTTCGGCAAGCTCGTGCGCAACCTCATCCGCAATCCCAACTACGGGAAGCGCGTGGTGCCGATCATCCCCGACGAGGCGCGCACGTTCGGCATGGAGGTGCTGTTCAGGGAAGTCGGCATCTACCAGCCGTTCGGGCAGAAATACGATCCCGTCGATTCCAAGCTGGTGCTCTCGTACCTGGAGAAGCAGGACGGCCAGCTCCTGGAGGAGGGCATCACCGAGGCCGGCTCGGTGGCTTCGTTCACCGCGGCGGGGACGGCGTACGCGACGCACGGCGCGACGATGATCCCGTTCTACGTGTTCTATTCCATGTTCGGCTTCCAGCGCACGATGGACCTGCTGTGGGCGTTCGGCGACGCGCGCGGGCGCGGCTTCCTGCTCGGCGCCACCGCCGGCCGCACCACGCTCAACGGCGAAGGCCTGCAGCACGAGGACGGCCACAGCCACCTGCTCGCCAGCGCGGTGCCCAACTGCCTGCCCTACGACCCCGCGTTCGCCTACGAGCTGGCGGCGATCGTGAAGGACGGCCTGCGCCGCATGTACGAGAAGGGCGAGGACGTCTTCTACTACATCACCGTCTACAACCAGGACTACTCGATGCCGCCGAAGCCGGAGGGCATCGAGGAGGGGCTGCTGAAGGGCCTCTATCGCTATCGCCGCTCGGACGCCAAGCACGCGCTCAAGGCGCAACTCTTCGGCAGCGGGCCGCTGCTGCTCCAGAGCCTGCGCGCGCAGGAGATGCTCGCCGAGAAGTGGGGCGTCGCCGCCGACGTGTGGAGCATGACCAGTGCCGTGCTGCTGCGGAACGACGCGCTGGCGGTGGACCGCTGGAACCGCCTGCACCCGACCGAGGACCCGCGCCTGCCCTACGTGACCCAGGCGCTCCGGGGCAGCGAGGGCCCGGTGGTGGTGACCAGCGACTGGGTGAAGTCGGTGAACGACATGCCCGCGCGCTGGATCAGCAACCGCTTCGTGGCGCTCGGCACCGACGGGTTCGGCCGCAGCGACACGCGCGAGGCGCTCCGCCGGCACTTCGAGACCGACGCCGAGCACGTGGTCGTGGCCACGCTCCACGCGCTGATGCAGGACGGAAAAGTGAAGCCGGAAGTGGTGGCGCGTGCGATCGCGGAGTACCAGATCGACCCCGAGGCCATCGACCCGCGCGAGGCCTGACCGTGTCAGCGTCCGCCGCGGGTCATCGGCCGGACCGGCCGATAACGCGGCCATGTCGTTCCTGAGGGAGGTCGGGTTCGCGGCGCCGGTGACGCTGGCGCTCATGCCGCTCATCCACGCCGGGTACGCGGCGTGGGTGCGGCGGCAGCACCCGGCGAAGGGCGTGCGGTTCACGCACGCCGGTGTCCCCGTGCACTATGTGAAAACCGGCTCGGGCCCGGCCGTGGTGCTCGTCCACGGCGCCAACGGCACCAGCGGCGACTTCCCGCCCGAGCTGATCTCCGACCTCGCCCGCGACCACACCGTGATCGTGCTCGACCGGCCCGGCCACGGCTGGAGCGAGGCGCCGCGCGGGCCGCTCGGCCTGGAGCAGAACGCCGCGACCGTGCTCGCGCTCGTGCGCGAGCTCGACGCGCGGCCGGCCACGATCGTGGGCCACTCCTACGGCGCCGCCGTGGCGCTGCGTGCGGCGCTCGATGCGCCCGAGGACGTGAGCCAGGTCGTCGCCGTGTGCCCGTGCACCGCGCTGGACGAGCGCAACGCGCGCTACGGCTCGCTGCCGCTCATGAGCGGTCCCGTGGGCGCGACGCTGCTCCGTTTCTTCGCCCTGCCGATGGTGCCGTTCGGCTGGGCGCTGCGCGCCGACGCCTGGTATCCCGCACCCGCGCCGCGCGGCTGGGGAGAGTCGCGCGTGTTCGCCTACATCCCCTCGCAGATGCACACCGCGGTGCGCAACTTCAACCGGCTGGGCACGGACGTCACCTGGCTCCAGGAGCACCTCCCGGGCCTGAAGGTCCCGCTCACCGTGGTCGCGGGAGCGCAGGACCTGGTGACGCCGCCCGACCGCCACGTCGACTGGCTCCGGCGCGCCGTGCCCGCCGCGCGCATACAGATCGTGCCGCGCGTCGGCCACTGGCTGCCGCGCCTCACGCCCGAGTTCGTGAGCGCGGCGGTGCGTGGCCGGCCGAACCTGCAACCCGCGCGCCTGGGCACTCAATCCGAGGCGAGCCCCAGCCGATAGTCCGGAGGTCCGCACCCGGAGGCTTCCGTGAACCCGCTGCTGGTGTCGTTCATCGTGCTCGACCTGATCGTCACGGCCGCCGTGGTCGTCACCGTGCTCAAGCTCCGGGGCGGCGCGCGAGCCGTGGCCTGGCGCAACGCGCCCAGCATCGTGAGCATCGAGCAGATGCGCGGGCTCGAGGCATTCTCCCGCGAACAGCACGAGTACATCGGCGAGACCATGCGCGCGAACTGGAGCGGGATCCCCGACCAGCTGCCGCCGGTGCTCACCGCGCTGCTCGACGAGCTGGAACGCCGGGCGCGCGCGAAGGGGCTGCCGCTCGACCGCGCCGCGCTGAAAGTCATGCTGGCCGCGTCGCTCCGATCGCACCGAATCGGCAGGGGCCGCGAGCGGAACGAGGCGTTCAAGCTCGTGGCGTGAGCGCGGCCGCTCGCCCGCCGTCGAGGCCTACTTCCGGACCTCTCCGCGCGCCAGCATCCCCTCCAGCCGCGCCTTCATCGCCGGCCACTCGTCGTCGATGCAGCTGAACCACATCGTGTCGCGCGGCGTGCCGTCCTCGTTGAACATCCACTTCCGGAACGTGCCCTCTTCCACGAGCCCGAGCCGCCGCATGGCCGCCTGCGACTTCATGTTGGTGGAGCTGGTCTTCAACTCCACGCGCATGCAGCCCTCGGCCTCGAACGCGTGGCGCAGCATCAGGTACTTGGTCTCGGTGTTGAGCACGGTGCGCTGGTGGTCGAGGCCGAGCCACGTCCAGCCGATCTCCACGCGCCGGTGCTCGCGCGTGATGTTGCCGAACCGCGTCGAGCCCGCGACCTTGCCGCTCGCGCGGTGCACGTGCACGAACGGCAGCGACACGCCGCGCGCCTGCTCGTCGATCGCCTTCTCGAAGTAGCTCCGGAGATCGGCTTCGGTCTTCACCTTGGCCGCGGTGAAGCGCCACAGCTCGGGCGCCAGGCCGATCGCGCGCAGACCGTCCCAGTGCCGCGTGAGATCCAGCGGCTCGAGCCGCACGTGGTGCCCTTCGAGCACGACGGGTGAGAATTCCATGCGCGCATGGAACATGCGCGCGGCGGGCCCGTCAACGCGCTTCATGCGAGGACCCGCTCAGCGACGGCGCTTCTTCGCCACCGGCTTCGCGGGGCGGCGCAAGCGCGAAACTCGTTCGGCGCCAGCCGGCTTCACGGGCGCCGGTCCCTCCCGGGCAGCGCGTCTCGGAACCGCGGGTCGTCCTTCCAGCCCGGACGCGGCGGCTCGTGGCCCGCGGCGGGCGCGTACGGCGACGCCTCCACCACGTGCATGCGGGGCAGGTAGCGCGGGCAGTTCGGGAACACCTGCGACACTTGGAGCCGCACGACCTGCTGCGCTCCGTCCCAGCTCGCGCGCAGCGGGTCGTCCTGCGCGACGCTCGCGCGACCGTTCACGCGCAGGCGCGATGGCCGGGTCCAGTCGATGAACAGGAGCGCGGCGTGCGGGTTCGCGAGCAGGTTGCCGAGCGAGCGGAACTGGCCGTTGCCGTCGTAGTCCGGCCACGCCAGCTCGGCCGGAGACAGCACGCGCACGAACCCCGGCCGTCCACCCTTGAACGAGCAATCCGGATGGCCGTCGGGGCCGACCGTCGCGAGGAAGAACATCTCGGAGGCCTCGATCCACGCGCGGTGGGCCTCGCCGAGTTGCGTCGAGTACGTGACCTGGTCCAGCCGGTCGGCGATGCGCCGGCTGTCGAACAGGTCCTGCAGCCGGCGTTGCCCGTCGTGGTAGCGAGCGATCGTCACGTGAGCCTCCCCGAGTGTCC
>DATLUU010000398.1:0-3472 GCA_035577885.1 Verrucomicrobiia bacterium | reverse complement strand
CGTACGTGGGGCGGATGCCGGTGAGCCCGCAGAACGCCGACGGGCAGAGGATCGAGCCCCAGGTCTCGGTGCCGAGCGCGAACGTGGCGAGTCCGCCGGCGACCGCGGCGCCCGAGCCCGACGACGAGCCGCCGGTCCAGCGCGACGGATCCCAGGGATTGCGGCCGGGGCCGGTCGCGGACGCGTTCGCGAAGCGGTAGCCGAGGCAGCCCGCGAACTCCACCATCGCGGTCTTGCCGAGCAGCACCGCGCCCGCCGCCTCGAGCCGGTCGATGACGGTGGCGTTCTGGTCCGGCACGCGGTCGCGCAGGAACTTCGTGCCCCACGCCGTGGGCACGGAGCGGGTGTCGAACAGGTCTTTCGCGGCGTAGGGGATGCCGTGCAGCGGACCCCTCCAATGGTTCGCCTTGAGGTCGCTGTCCACGCGCGCCGCCTGGTCGAGCGCCAGCTCGGGCGTGGGATGCTCGAACGCGTTGAAGCGAGCGTTGAACTTCTCGATGCGGTCGAGGAACCCCTTCGTCAGCTCCACCGACGACAGCCGGCCAGAGCGGATCTCGGGGGAGAGCTCGTCGATGGTCGCGAACCACACGTCGCTCTTGAGCATGTCAGCGCCCCTTCTTCGGCGTGCGCATCGGCTTGAACACCACCGGCAGGTCGCCGCCGGGGGGGAGCGGGTAGGCACGGAGCGTCTTCAACGTCGCGAGCGTGCCGGTCTTCTGGCGCTCGAACTCCTTCTGGTGCGGCGTCATCGCCGGCGCCGGCGCCGGCGGCGCGCTCGGCGCGGTCGTGTTGGGGGCCGCGGCCACCGCCGGCTTCTTCTTCGCCGCGGACTTCGTCTCCGCCCCGAGCGCGGACCCGCCCGCGGAGAGCGCGGCGAGCCCCGCGCCCGTGAGCGCCACGAACCGCCGCCGCGAGAGCCTGGGCGCGCCCTTCCCGTCCGGCGCGCTCACGACCGCACCTCGCGCGCGAGCGCGCGCCCCTCGAAGCGCTCGAGGCTGTCGCGGAACTCGGGCGTGCACGGCGTGCTGCGCTTGGCCGCGTAGTCGTAGAACACCTGCACGGTGCGCGCCGAGGCCACCAGGCGCCGGTCCTTCTCGGTGCGGATCGCGTAATCGAACCCGAACGACTTGGTGCCGATGAACGAGCAGCGGATGCAGAGTTCGAGCGTCTCGTGCATGAGCGCCTCCGAGCGGAAGTCGATGTCCACGTGCGCGAGGATGAACGGCACCACGCGGTAGTTGTCGTCGTGCTTGAACGCGCGCCAGTACTCCTGCCGCGCCACCTCGAGGTAGGTCACGTACACGGCGTTGTTGATGTGCCCCATGGCGTCCGTGTCCCGGAATCGGGGCTTGAGCGGAGCAACGATGGTCCAGCGGTCGGCGTCGGCCACGCGGGTCTCCTAGAATGCGTTCATGGGCATGAGGAACGCCGCGGGTGCCCGGAACCACGATTCCACCCGCTCCGCGGCGCCGTTCGCACTCTCGAGCAGGCCGATCTCCACCGCGCGCACCGGGGAGAGCGCGCCCGCGACCACGCTGGCGAGCACGTCGGCGGTGCAGGCGAGCCGCGGGAGCTTGTGCGCGTTCGCCGCCTCGGCCCGCACCTCGAGGCCGCCCTCGCGCGCGGTCAGCCGCCACGGGCCGTCGTTCGCGGGCAGCATCGCGTCGCGCACCTCGAGCAGCACGTCGCCGCGTGCTCCCGGGTCCACCGGCAGCTGCTTCAGAGCCGCTTTCACGTCGAGCACGCGCAGCATGGCGCCATAGCCCGCGTGGCCGGCCGAGCGCAGCACGCCCAGCTTCATCTCGCCGCGCAGGTTCGCGGCGTCGGCGAGCAGGCTCGTCCAGCCCGCGTCCGCGGCCACGGCCAGCACCACCTCCGCCGCCTGGTCGCGCTGGGAGTTCAAGTAGCCCGCGAGCCCGCGGTGGGCCTCGGGCGAGCCGGCGACGAACTCGTTCACGGTGATCACCAGCTTCCATGGCCCGTCGCCGCTGTCGACCTGGAGCTGGAGGTAGCCCTCGACCTCGCCGCGCGTGCGCTCGTAGACGAGCCACTCGCCCTCGTAGTTCCAGAGCCGCCGCTCCCACCACGCCGGCCGGCGCGCGAGCGTGAAGTGCCCGCGCTCGCGCACCACGCGGTCGTAGAGCGCCTGGACGAGCGGGCGATCCGCGGCGCGAACGCGGCGCACGTGGCGCGCCTCGTCCGCGGCGGGCAGCACCTTGGGCGGCACCGAGAGCAGCGTGGGGGTTTCCACGACGCCCAGCCGAAGCGGCGATAGAAATCGCCGCGGAACGGGTAGAGCATGCTCCAGGCGTCGCCGCGCTCGCGCATCTCGGCGAGCGTCGATCTCAGGAGCGCGTCGGCGACGCCGCGCCGGCGGTGCTCGGGCGACACCGCGACCGAGCCGATGCCCGTGACCCCGAGCCGCTCGCCGCGCACGTAGGCCTGGAACGGGTAGAGCACGAGCGAGGCGACGAGCGTGCCGTCCAGCTCGCCCACGCGCACGTCGTTCAACTGGAAGCGCGGGTGGTCGGTGTAGAACTCGCGCCGCGCCTCGGCGCTGGAGACGCGGTAGGTGCGGAGCGACAGGTCGACGAGTGCTTCCACGTCGGTGCGCTTCGCGGTGCGGTAGGCGAGGCCACGCGGCTCGCGCGCCTCGGCCCGCGCCGTGCGCGCGCTCTTTGACCTGCCGGCGGCGGACGTTCGCGCCGCGCTCACAGCTTCGCCTCGCGAGTCAGGAACAGCGCCGCCGAGCCGTCACGCGCGCGCGTGATGCCGGGGCCGCGGAGCCCCAGGCCGCCGGCCATGGCGCGCAGCACGCCGTCACTCTGCCAGTCGTGGTCGAAGTGGCCGAGCAGCTCCAGGTGGTACTCGCCGCGCGGCAGCGGGCCGTTCTCGCCGAGCAGCGGGGGCGTGTCGAACCGCTCGCCCTGCACGAACACCTGCGCCATCGCCACCGACACGCGGCCTCCCGGTTGCTTGATCGCGATCTGCAGCTTGGTGCCGTCGGGCAGCCGGACGCGCCCGGTCACGCGCACCGCGCCGCTCGTCATGCGTGAGGCCTCGAACGACTCGAGGATCGGCGCGCCGCGCGTGAGCCCGGTCGTGTCCGGCAGCTGCTCGAACGACAGCTCCTGCGCCGGCTTGTCACCGCCGCCGCCACAGCCCGCGAGGCCCCCCGGCACCGAGGCGAGGAGCGCGAGCACGATCGCGGCGCGCACCGGCGCCGGGGCGCCCGGGTGGAGTCCGGGTCGCAGGAGGTCGCGGGGCATGGGCAGGCACGTTAGCAACAGCCATCGCCGGTGGCTACATCCCGACCGCGCGTCGCGTGCGCTCCACCTGCGCCAGGTGGCGATGGCAGTGCACCACGAGCACGCGGAGCGCGTCGCCCAGGTTCAGCCGGACGAGCGGAGAGACCGGCGAGGAGAAGCCCACGCCGAGGTCGTGGCCGTCCGCCTGGAGCAGCGCGGCGCGG
>DATLUU010000397.1:0-7412 GCA_035577885.1 Verrucomicrobiia bacterium | reverse complement strand
GCGTTGGTGAGCGCCAGCTGCCAGTGCAGCGAATCCGCCACCTGGCTCGCCTTGGCGCTGTGCGCGGCGCGCACGCGGTCGCGGATCGCGGACGCCACGAGCGTGGCCTCGCGCTGGGTGATCGCCTGCGTGGAGGCGTCGAGCCACAGCCCCTGGCTCGAGAGGTAGAAGCCCACGAGACCGGCCATGATGATCGTGCCGATGATCATCACCACGGCCATCTCCGTGAGCGTGAGGCCGGCTTCCGCGCGGCGTGAGGGCTTCACGGCTGCCAAAAGCGCTCCAGCGACAGGGAATCCGTCTGCGCGTTTCGCGTCCACTGCACGGTCACGATCACGCGTTTCAGGTTCACCGGTCCGGGCAGGTTCGGGTCGTCGTAGGGGAGGACGCGCCAGCTCGAGGTCCCGAGCGTCGCGCCCTCGTAGATGAACGGGGTCGGCGGGGAGACGTAGCCGATCGCCATCGTCGGGTCGATCCGCGGCACGAGCTGCAGCGCCTCGAGCTCGCTCTGAGCCTCACCGAGCGCCGCGCGCGCCACCTCGTAGCGGTTCACGAGCCCGCGGCCCACGCCGAAGGAGTAGGCCAGGCCCATCACGGCGATCACGGAGATGGTGGCGCCGGTGAGCGCCTCCATCAGCGAGAAACCTCGTTCATCCAGTCTCAACGACTTCACCACCCACCATCACCCGCGGCTGTCACGCTCCCTCGTGTGGCCCGCGGCACTGGAGTCCTTCAGCGCGCGACGCTCACTGCTCCGTCCATTGAGGCTGGGCGGTGCGCGTGTAAACGAGTATGACGCTCCGGCCCGAGGTGGGCCCGCCGGACTTTCCGGTCGCGGTCACGGTGAACCCCGTCTTCGGGTCCGAAGCGGGGGCCACCGAGATCGTCCAGTTCGTGAGCGCGTCCGTCAGGTCGCAGTTCAGGTTCTGTTTGGCCGAGCCGGGCTGGCCCGGGTTCTGGACGAAGTTGTCGTCGATGTAATGCCCATTCAACTGGAAATAGGTCTGCTCGGCGGTGATGACCGCGCCGATCGCGCCCTTCGCCTCGGTGCGCTGCGCGTCCTTCACGTAGTTCACGTAAAGGGGCACGGCGACCGCGGCGAGGATCGCCACGATCACGATCACGACCATGAGCTCCATCAGCGTGAAGCCCGATTCCCGTCTCTTCATGACGGTTCTACCTCCTCTCACGACGACCCCAGCATGCCCGATCGCATCGCGTGCCCGAGGTTGAAGATGGGCAGGTAGAGTGCGACCAGCATCAGGGCGATCACCAGGCCCAGCAGCACGATGGCCACCGGTTCCACCAGCGACGACAGCCCTTCCACCTTCGCGGTCACCCGCTGCTCGTAGAAGTCCGCCGTGCGCATCAGCATCTCGTCCAGCCGGCCGGTCTCCTCGCCGGTGGCCGTCATCTGCACCAACATGTCCGGGAACACCTCGGTCGCGGCCATGGCGCGCGACAGCGAGGCGCCGCCCTCGACCTGCGTGCGCACCTCGTCCACGGCGCGCGCCACCATGCGATTGCCGGGCACGGGGCGCAAGACGCGGAGCGCGTAGAGGATGTTGGTTCCGCTCCCGACCAGGATGCCGAGCGTGCGCGCGTAGCGCGTCATCGAGTACATGCGCACGAGCGAGCCGAACAGCGGGACCTGGAACTTCATCGCGTCGAAGCGCACGCGGCCGTCCTCGCTCCTGAGCCACAGCCACAGCGCCAGCACGCCGAGCCCCACGATCAGCACCACGAGCAGGGCGTTGTGCGTGAGCGCGGCGCTGATCGCCAGCAGCAGCCGGGTGGGCGCGGGCAGCGAGACGCGGAACCGCGAGTAGATGTCGGAGAACATCGGCACGATCTTGAAGAACATGGCGAGCAGGACCGCGCCCGCGAACGAGAGGATGAACGTGGGGTAGCGAAGCGCGGCCTCGACCTTGAGCCTCAGCATCTCGGCCTTCTCGAGATACGTGGCCATGTGGCCCAGCACCTCGTCCAGCGAGCCGCTCACCTCGCCGGTCTGCACCAGGCTCACGAACACCTCGCCGAACGCGCGCGGGTGGCGGCTCAGGGCCGCCGCCAGCGAATCGCCCTTCTGCACGTCGTCGCTCACCTGCTCGATGATGCCGGAGACGCGCCGATCCTGGTGGTCGCGAGCGATCGAGCGCAGTGCCTTCACCAGCGGCAGTCCGGCCGCGGTCATGGTCGCGAGCTGGCGCGCGAACAGCGCCACCGAGCTTGGCTGCACCGGCCGCCTCAACAGGTCGCGCCAGGCAGGCGCCGGCGCGCCGTCGGTGGAGAGGTTGCGCCGCACGCCGATCACCGTGGTCGCGGCGCCGTTCGTGGCGCGCGCCTCGATGTGCACCGGCGTCAGCCGCATGTTCGACAGGGCGCGCAGCACCTCGTCCTCGGACGCCGCCACCTCGATGCCCTCGTGCGCGCGCCCGAACGTGTCCCGTGCCCGGTAGTAATAGCTCGGCATCAGTCGGTGTCTCCCAGCGTCGCCGAATGCACCTCGTCCAGCGTGGTGATGCCTTCGATCGCCTTGCGGATGCCCGCCTTGCGCAGGGTCACGAATCCGGCCGCCATCGCCTGCTTCTTGATCTCGTCCTCGTTCGCCCCGTCGAGCACCAGCCGGCGGATCGAGCGCGTCAGCGAGAGCACCTCGAACAGCGCCACGCGGCCGGCATAACCGGTCTGCTTGCACGCCATGCAGCCGCGCCCGCGGGGCACGGGGTGACCGCGCAGCAGCTCGGCATCGGAGCCGAACGCCGCGAGCTGCTCGGGCTCCGGCAGCACCAGCTCCTTGCAGCGCTCGCAGACGCGGCGCACCAGGCGCTGCGCCATCACCAGTGACATCGCGCCGCCCACGAGGTAGCGCGGCACGCCCATGTCGGCGAGGCGGGTGAGCGTGCCGGCGGCGTCGTTCGCGTGCACGGTCGAGAACACGAGGTGGCCGGTGAGCGCGCTCTTCACCGCGATGTCGGCGGTCTCCGAGTCACGGATCTCGCCGATCATGATCACGTCCGGGTCCTGGCGCAGGATGGAGCGCAGCGCGCGCGCGAACGTCATGCCCACCTTCTGATTGGCGTGGACCTGCGACACGCTCTCGATGTGGTACTCGATCGGGTCCTCGACGGTCACCAGGTTGCGGTGCACGCTCTTGATGTCCTGGAGCGCCGAGTAGAGCGTGGTGGTCTTGCCGGAGCCGGTCGGGCCGGAGATCAAGATCATGCCGTAGGGCTGGCGGATCGCGCCGCGGAACGCCTCCAGCGTCTCGCCCTCGAGCCCGAGATTCTCGACCCGGCGCTCGAACGCGCTCTTGTCGAACAGGCGCAACACCACCTTCTCGCCGTGCGACGTGGGCAGCGTGGAGACGCGCAGGTCCACCTCGCGGTCCGGCAGGTGCACGCTCAGCCGGCCGTCCTGCGGCAGCAGCCGCACGGCGATGTCCAGGTCGGCGAGCACCTTGATGCGCGAGATGATCGCCATCTGCAGGTTCTTGGGCGGCTTCATCACCTCGTGCAGCACGCCGTCGATGCGGAAGCGGATGGTGACCCGGTCGCGGGCGGGCTCGACGTGGATGTCGCTCGCCCGCGCATCGATCGCCTCGGCGATCATGAGGTTGACGAGCCGGACGACCGGCGCGTCCTCCACCTGCTGGCGGAGGGCCGCGAGGTCGACCTCCTGGTCATCGGCGCCGGTGGAGGTGACGTCGATGTTGTCGAGGATCGCGCCCAGGTGCTCGGTGGCGCGGAGCTCGGAGTAGAACTGGTCGATGGCCTCGGCCACCTCGCTCGGCCGCGCCACCAGCACCCGCAGCGAGCACCCGGTGAGCGCGCGCAGGTGGTCGAGCGAGAGCACGTCGAGCGGGTCGCCGACGGCGACCTCGAGCGTGTCGCCGTCGCGGGCGAGCGCCAGCACCTGCGCCTGGCGCGCGAGCTGCTCGGGCACGAGCTGCACCGCCTCGCGGTTCGCGGTGGTGAGCCGCTGCGCGTCGGCGACCGGCAGCGCGAACTGCTGCGCGAGCGCGTCCGCGACCTCCGCCTCGCTCAGGTAGCCGAGCCGCACCATGGCCTGGCCCACGCGCTCGCGCGGATCGGTGCGCGCGGCGAGCGCGTGCGCCACCTGCTCGAGCGAGAGCCCGGTTCGCTCCACGAGCAACTCGCCGAGCCGGCGCGATGCGGGGCGGGAGATCGTGCTCATCGCACGTCCTCTCTCGGGTGGGCTTTCGAGGTCGCGCGCGGGCATGCGGCGGCACTCCGCGGCGGGCATGACCCTGCGGGGGAATCCACACGGCAAGCGTGTGCGAGGAGGAGTTGCGGTGCCATCAGTGGGAGAGACCTTGTGGACTGCCCTGAAACCGCTTCGGGCGGCGTCGAGCGACCATGGCCCCCGCGCGGCGGCGCGCGCAGATGGTGTGGTCCGTGGAGGGGTCCGCCGAGCTTCCCGTCAGCGGCGGGCGACCTGGGGAGGAAGGTGCAGTTCCACTGCACGGCCGTACGCCTGCGGAAAAAGCGTCACCACAAAGGATACGGACCGCGCCGGGCCCGCGTCAACGAATGCCGCAACGGGATACGGGATCTTTCCGGGGTCTCCGTGCAGGGTCCAAGACCTGCTCCAGGAGGGCTGGGTTTCGCCCGGGGAGCACCCGTTCCGGCCCGGTCCGGTCATCACCCGATACGCAAGGGGTCGTGCAATCCGGGATTGCGACCCGCACGGTGAGCGTCGGCCGCCCCGGCCCTGCAGGGGGGCGCGCAGATGCCCTATCCGTCAATTATCTCCCCGCAGCGTCGGCTTGGCGCTGCACTCCGTGCTCCCCGGTGCGGGAGCGCTGGTTGCGGGCACACATGGTGCAGGTTTGCCGGCGTCCGTGCGCCCGACTCCCTGGCATTCGCTCCCGGCGCTGGCCGCCGCGCTGACCCTGAGCCTCGGGCCAGGGATGGCGCGCGCCCAGGTGACCGCAACCGGCGTGACGCTGGCGTGGACCGCGCCCGGGGACGACAGCCTCTCCGGCCGCGCCACCCGCTACGACCTCCGCCGGTCCAACGCGCCGATCACGTCGCTCGCCGACTTCACGCTCGCCACGCCCGTCGCGGGCCTGGGCACGCCGCAGCCGGCCGGGTCCGCCGAGTCGGTGAACGTCACCGGGCTCACGCCCTCCACCACCTACTACTTCTCGCTGCGCACGTTCGATGAGGTTGGAAATGGTTCAGCGCTATCGAACCCGCTGCAGCTGACGACGACCGCATCCCCCGACGTGCTGCGCCCCGCACGCGTGCCCCTGTCGGTCCTCGCGAGCTCGAACGCCACGGTGACGCTGGGGTGGACCGACGTGGGGGACGACAGCCTGAGTGGCGTCGCGACCGAGATGGAGGTGCGCTGGTCCACGGCGCCGATCGACGAGAGCAACTGGGGTGCGGCCACGCCCGTGTTCGGTGAGCCCACGCCCGGGCCCGCGGGCACGGCGCAGCAGTTCGTGGTGAGCGGCCTCGATCGCACGCGTGACCTGTGGTTCGCCGCGCGCGCGCGCGACGACGTCAATTGGCTCTCGGGCCTGAGCACGTCGCTCCAGGTGCCGCACCTCCTCGACACCGCACCCCCCGCCGCACCCACCGGCGCTTCCGCCGCGGTGGAAGGTGGTGTGAACGTGCGCGTGAGGTGGTCGGCCAACTCCGAGCCCGATCTCTTGGGTTACCTGGTCTACAGGGCGCTTGCGGCGGGCGGGCCGTTCACGCGGCTCACGAGCTCGCCGATCGTGCCCACCGACTACCTCGACGCGCCCGCGCCCGACACGCTCTCTGCCTGGTACGCGGTGAGCGCGGTGGACGCGACCGGCAACGAGAGCGCGAGGAGCGGGATCGTGCGCGTGATCCTGCGCGGCGGCGGCATCACCGCGTGGGACGCGAGCACGCCCTACCCGAACCCGAGCCCCGTGGGGACGACGGTGACGCTGCCGCTCTCGGTGCCGGGCGCGGGCCCGTACGACGCGGTGGTGGAGATCCAGGACGCCGCGGGCCAGCACGTGCGCACGCTGCGCGTGAACGGAGCGCCGCCGGGCGCGTACTCCATTGCGTGGGACGGTCGCAACGACGCTGGACGTGCCTGCGCCCCCGGCGTCTACCGCGTGTGGCTGCGCGCCGCCGGGCAGTCGAAGCTCATGAGAATGCTGAGGACCCCGTGAGCCGCCGCGCGATCGTGGCGAGCCTGGTGCTGGGGCTGACGCTGCCCTCGGGCGCGCGCGCCGCGGGCGACGCTTCGGGAACGGCCGCGGGCAGCTTCCTTGCGATCGGCGCGGGCACCTCGGTGCTGTCGATGGCGGGCGCGACGCTGGCGAGCGGGAACGACCTCGCCTCGGCTTCCTGGAACGTGGCTTCGCTCGCGCGCGTGGATGCGCTCCAGTTCTCGCTCGCGCACTCGCCGCTCCCCGGGGGAGCGACTCAGGACTGGCTCGCGAGCGGCGGCCGCTTCGGCCACGCCGCCACGCGCTGGGGGATGCAGGCGCTGTTCCATCGCGAGGCCGACATCGAGGGCCGCGACGCCTCGAACAATCCCACGGGTTCGGTCTCGGCGACCGACATGGCATTGGGCGCGAGCCTCGCTCAGCCACTCGGCGAGCACGTCACCGCGGGGCTCGGCATGGAGTGGGTGCACGAGTCGCTCGACGGCACGACCGGCTCGGGATTGGGTTTCGATGCCGGCCTGCGCGCCGACGCGGGGCCCGTGGGCGTCGCGCTCGCCGCGCGCGGCCTGGGCGGCAGGCTCCGCTACCCGGACGCGAGCTACGACCTGCCCCAGGTGATCGCGGGCGGCGTGTCGTGGACCGACCCCGAGCATGGCCTGCGAGTGAACGCGGACTTCGAATCGCCGCGCGCCTACTACAACAGCGTGCGCGTGGGCGGGGAATGGCTGTGGCACGACCGGCTCGCGGTGCGAGCCGGATACCGCATGGCACTCGGCGCCCCGAGCGACGCCACCACGTCAGGTCCAGCGTTCGGCATGGGTGCCGGCGTCGGCTCGATGTGGCTCGACTACGCGTTCGTTCTCGACGGTGGCACCACCGCCGGCGAGCACCGCGTGGGGCTCACGTTCCGGCCCGGGCTCCCCGGTCTCGGTGGCTCGGTGCGTGGCGAGCGCAGTGCTGTGGAGACCTCGGTGCCCGCGAAACCGACGGCGACCGTGGCGCCGGTGCAGGACGCCCCGCGCAAGGCGACCCCGCCGCCGCCTTCGCCGAGGGCCGCCGCGGCGGCAGCTGCCCCGCGAACGGTGACGCCGCCGCCCGCACCGCGCGAGAGCACGGCGAGCGCACCGGCGCCGCGCCCGACCGTTTCCACGCCGCCTCCGCCTTCCGCGCGGCCGACCTGGATCGTGGTCCAGCCGGGCGAGACGCTCGCCTCGCTCGCCCAGCGCTGGGGCACGAG
>DATLUU010000396.1:0-8310 GCA_035577885.1 Verrucomicrobiia bacterium | reverse complement strand
GGGGGCCCCGGTCGCTCCCTGAGGGGAGACGCTCTTTCCAGCCACAGTCTAAACCTAGTGCCCCGCCCCCTTCATCATCGAAGAATTGGCCGGCTTCGGCGGTAGCGGCGGCAGCGTTGCCGGTGGGTGGTGCAGGATGTGCGGCTCGTAGATCGCGAAGTCGAACACCGGGCTCGACGTGGCGTTGTGGCAGGTGCGGCAGGTGGCCTCGGTCACCTTCTGCGGTGACGCCGGCATCGCCTCGTGCTGCGTGCCCATGCCGTGGCAGCTCTCGCACTGCACGTTCCCGAGCTTCGGTGCGTCATCGCCGGTCTGGAACCCGCCCGCCTGCTTGTAGCCCACGACGTGGCAGGTCACGCACTCGGGCGTGGCGTCCTTCTTTTGATCCACCAGCGTCTGCCACGCTTTCGCGTGATCGGTCTTGAGCCACTGCGCGTACTCGGGCATGTGGCAGCGCTGGCAGACCTCGGAGCCCACGAAGTGGTCCACCGACTGCTTCGCCTGCTGGCCCTCGCCGCCGGTTTGCAGCTGGGCTTGCGCGGCGCGCTCCTTTTCGAGCTTGCGCATCTTGTCATTGAAGGCGTCGTTGAAGCTCTTGACCAGCTGCAGGACCTCGGGCTTCTCCCCCACCTCGGGGCCGAGCACGAACACGTCGTTGTCGCCGGTCTGCATCTTCTTCGCCGCGTCCAGCGTGACGATGGTGCGGCCCATGTTCTGGCCCTGCTCGCCGCCGTAGCACGCCACCGTGTTCTTGATCATGCGGCCCTTCTGCAGCACGGGCACGTTGCGACCGGCGATCACCACGTCGACGCCGTCCACCGACGTCACCAGGTCCTCGCTCTCGACCTTGCCGAGCTGCGAGAGCAGCACGATGACCGTGGCGCCCTTCTTCTTCATCTCCGGGATCACCCGGTTCGCCGCGACCGCCGGATCCTCGATCGTGAGCGAGTCACGCGCCGGACCCAGGTCGACCTTGTCACTGGTGACCGCGAACACACCCACGGTGACGGCGCCCTTCTTGACGATCAGATAGGGCGGCACCAGCGTCTTCTTGGTCTGCTTGTCCCAGACGTTGGCGCAGGTCATCGGCAGGCGCGAGCGCTTGAGCTGCGCCAGCAGCCAGCCGCGGCCGTACTTCAGCTCCTTCTCGCTCATGCCCGCGGCGTCGGTGCCCAGCAGCACCATGCCGTCCATCAGGAACCACGCCTTGTCGCGATAGAGGCTGTCGGATTCCTCGGGGAAGAATCCGCCGTTGTCCACGAGCAGGACCTGGCCGTACTGCGCCTTCAGGCTGTCGACGAAACTCGCCCGCCGGGCGAGACCCCCTTTGGGGGTGTGTCAACCACAGGGCTCGTTCTTGCCCTTGACGTCGGTGGTCGACAGGATGATGAGCTTGCCGGGCTCGAGCACCTTCTTGGCCGGCGCAGCCGCACCCAGCAGGGCGGCCGCGATTCCAACGGCCACGATGGCGGCGACGAGCCGCGCGGTGAGCGACTTCATGTGTCGGGAGTCTCCTGGGTCGGGTTGGACCCGGGGCAGGGTGACCGAAGGGGGAAGGTGGTAAGTCTACGGAGCCCGTTTTCCACGGTCAATTCAAGTTGTCGTGAGGCCCCGGGTTCGGCCCCCGTGGGGCAGGTCCGGGCGACGTGCAGTCTCAGGGCGTCCCCGCGGCCGCCGGGGGCGCGTTCTTCACGTATCGGTCGATCCAGTCGAGGGCTCTAGCCCAGTAGTCGAGCACGGTCTCCTTGGCCGCCGGCCCGTGGTCCTCGTAGGGGTACTCGATCAGCTGGGTGGTCTTCCCCAGGCCATTCAGGGCCTCGAAGAGCCTCTGACTCTGGATCGGATTCGTGCCCACGTTGGTGTCATCCTGGTTGTGCATCAGCAGCAGCGGCACGTCGATCTGGTTCGCGTACAGGAACGGCGACATGCCGAGGTACGTGTCCCTGGCTTCCCAGAGATTCCGCGTCTCAGCCTGGAACGTGAACGGCGTCAGCGTGCGGTTGTAGGCGCCGTCGCTTGCCCACCCGGCACGGAAGAGCTTCGTGTGCGCGAGGCAGTTGACCGTGGAGAACGCGCCGTAGGAGTGCCCGGCCACCGCGATCCGGTCGCGGTCGGTGAAGCCACGTTTCACACACTCGTCCACCGCCGCCTTCGCCGAGCGCTGCAACTCGGCCACGTACTGATCGTTGGTGCCGACGATGGCCAGGTCCGGCTTCACGACCGCGTAGCCCTGGGTGACCAGGACTTCGGGATTCAAGGGGCTCTGTGAAGGGAAGCGATTCGGCGACGTGCGGTTCTGCGACGCCGCGGCCGCGGAGCGGTAGTCGTTCGGATAGATCCAGAACAGCGTCGGCAGCGGCGCCGAGCCCGGCTTCCAGTCCGGGGGCAGCACGACTTCCGCGTTCAAGACCACGCCGTCGTCGCGCTTGAAAGTGAACTGCTGGCGCGGAGCGCGCGACAGCGCCTCCATGGGGTTCTTGAACGCGCTCACCTGCGTCGCCTTCTTCTCGCCCGCCTTGCGCGCGAACCAGTTCGGCGGCTCGCTCGCGGTCTGCGCCAGCGTGAGGAAGCGCCTGGCATCGGCGCTGAGCACGGTGACCGGCGCCTCGAGGCGCTTGAGATCGCTCTGGAAGAGTCGCGTGTTCTTGCCGCCGGCGAATGCGCAGCGATCGAGGAACGGCCGCTGCCCGTCGGCCTGGAAGCCGTCGCCCAGGCGATAGAAGCTCTTGCCGTCGGCCGTCACCCAGGCGACGTCCTGGTGACGCTCGGTCTTGAACGCCATGCGGCCGGGATCGTCGTACACGCCCTCGGTCGAGCGATAGACCAGCGTGTTGAGCTTGGTCGGCTGCTTCGCGTCGAGCCAACTCTGCCGCTGCACGCGGCGCGGCTCGTAGCCTTCGTAGACCAGCAGCTTCGAGCCATCCGCAGTGAATCCCATGCCCTGGATCGGGAACTCTGCGCGTGTCACTTCCGTGGCCGTCCCGGTGAACGGCGCCGGCAGTTTCATGATGCGATCCGCACCCGGAGGCGGCAGCGACGTGTCGCGCACCGCGGCCTGCGCGTTGGCGCCCGCCTTGTCCTCCCACGATGCGAACCACAGCGTCTGTCCGTCGGGCGAGAACGTGAACTCGCGCGGTCCCAGCGAGGACACGCTCGCCACCGCGCTGCGGTCGTTCAACGGCACGTCGCCGATCGCGATCGGCGCGCCGCCAGCGGTGGGCCAGAGCTCGACTTTGTACGGGAACAGGTAGAGCGGGAATCCCAGCGGCGCCGGCAGCGCGTAGCGCTCGACGCGCACGTATCTTTCATCGGGTGACATCTCGCAATGATCGAGTGCCACGGGCTCGCCGATCTTGCGGATCGTGCTGCCGTCGACGGGTACCCACGCCAGTTGGCATGTGGCGATGAATTCGAAGCGCGCCTGGTCGTCCGCCGTACGCAGCACGTCGCGCGACGTGCGCTGCGGCGTTGCACGCCCCGCGCTCTTGCGCACCGCGGGCCCATCGGGGATGCGCTCCAGGGCCGGCAGGCTCTGGGTGTCGTGCACGACCAGTGCCGTAAAGAGAGCGGCATCGTCGTTGGACCAGTCGAGCACGTTGCCGATGGGGTACATCTTCACGCCCTCGAGGCGCCGGGCGTTCCCGGTGGCCGCTTCCACGATCCACAGGTCGGCGCCGCCCTTGGCGTAGGCGATGCACGCGACGCGGTCACCCTTGTTCGACCAGCGCACGGGCCCGAGCTGCACGTCCGCCGGCAGCTTGGCGCGCACTCGAGAGCCATCCGCCACCTTGTAGAACGTCAGGCCCGCGGCGGCATTCTTGAGGCTGATCCGGTTCGCCCAGAGGTCCGGCAGGATCTCCATGCCGGCGAGCTTCAGCACCGGCTCCGCGAGCACGCTGATCGGGATCAACGAGCGCAGATCGGAGACCGCGAGCCACGCGCCGTCGGGCGACGCGTTGGGCGCACCGCGCGGCAACCGCGGCGCGGTCAGCAGGTCCGCGATCGCCGGCGGCGGCGAGCGGTAGTCGGCGTCATCGGAAGACGCCGGGGGCGCGGCGAGCGCCGCAGGCGCAAGGAGCAGCGCGGCGGCCAGGAGCAACAGCGAACGGAGGCGCATGGGGGGCTCCGGGGGGCTCAGGGGGGGACATGGCTTCTGGGGAAGACAACGCCCCCGGAATCTAGCGCCGCGTGCCGCGGCTCTGCCAGCGTTTCCGCGGGCCGGCCGCGATGCAGCGCGGCGCCGACTCCATTACCCTCTCCAGCCGCCATGGTCACCCGTCCCTACGAGACCCTCACCGAAGCCGAATGGACCCAGGTCGACCGCATCCACGAGATGCTGGACGACGGCGAGATGGAGTCCGCTCGCCGCGCGCTCGACGATCTGCTCCGCCGCCGGCCCGACCATCCCGACCTGCGTATCGAGGACGCCACGCTCAAGCTCGAGGCCAACCAGCCCCGGCAGGCGCTGGCCGCGCTGACCGGAGCCGAGCGCTCGGCCGACCCTGCTCGCTACTTCTTCCTGCGCGCCGTGGCGCACCACGAGCTGTCGCGCTTCGCCGAGGCCGAGGCCGACGCGCTGCGCGCGCTCGCCGTGCATCCCGGAGACGCCGCCGCGCACGATCTCCTGTCGCGCGCGCGCGACCACCTGGGCGACGCCGAAGGCGCTGCGGAAGCGTCCGAAGCGGCTGCCGAGCTCGACCCCGAGAACTTCTCCGAGCCGCTGGAGATGAGCGACGGGGAGTTCGATGCGCTGGTGGAGAAGGCGATCGCGGACCTTCCGGACAAGATCCGCGAGAAGCTCGATGAGCTTCCCGTGCTGGTGCAGCCGCTGCCCAGCAACGAGATGCTCACGGAGGTCGACCCGCCGCTCTCTCCCGACCTGCTCGGCCTGTTCGTGGGCCGTCACATCTTCGCGCAGTCGCACACCGCGGTGCCCGGGGCGCCCGGAGCGATCTTCCTGTTCCGGAAGAATCTATTGCGCGCCTGCAGTGACGCCGATGAGCTGGCCCGCGAAGTGCGCGTGACCGTTCAGCACGAGGTCGGGCACCTGATGGGGCTCGACGAGGACGAACTGGAGGACTGGGGGCTGGCGTGAGGCGGGCGGGCCGCGGAAGCGAGCGGCGGACGCGATGAGCAAGGGACCACCGGGGCACGGACTCCGCTCCCCGCTGCGATCCGCGGCGCTGTTCACGGCGGTCGCGGGCGCCGCCGGCTCGCTGTGGCTGATGCTCCGCGCCGGCCACAACAACGGCCGGATCGTTCCGCTCGTGATCCTGTTCGCGATGTGGGTGCTGTCGCCGTTCCTGGCGCTCGTCTGGGCCGACGGCTCGTCGCGGCGATGGACCACCGGCCGCCAGGTGACGCTGTACGTCACGATGCTGATCGTGTCGCTGGGGTCGCTGGCCGTCTACGGCATCAACGCCGTGCACCCTTTGAGTGCCAAAGGCGCGTTCATCTTCCTGGTCGTGCCGGCGGCCGGCTGGGCGCTCACGGCCGCGGGGCTGGCCGCGTCGGCGATGCTCACGAGCAGGCGGCCGCCGTCGGACGAGGCGGACTGACCCGGCCGGCGGCGTGCGCCGGGATTCCGCCGCTACTCGATCGTGACCGTCCCGTGCTCCATGTCCATGCCGCACGCGTAGTGGATCGTTCCCGGGCTCGAGCCCGTGAGATCGATCCGCACCGGCGTGTTCATCGGCAGGTCGTACTTCTTGCCGGTCTCAGTGAAGATCGCCTCCGTCGCGCACGTGTTGTTCGACTTGCGCGTGATCACCAGCACGGCCGCGGCGCCCTTCTTGATCACGACGTTCTTGGGCTCGAAACCGTTGTCGGTCACGGTGACTTGCACTTCGGATGGACCTGAGACACCGCAGCCGGCGAGCAGGACCAGGGCAGTCACGATGAAGAGTCTGCGCATGATGCGTCTCCACAGGGTCTGAGAAGAGAAACAGTATTCACTCGAAGCTTCGCAATCGCAACGACGAGGTGACGACCGACACGCTCGAGAGTGCCATCGCCAGCGAAGCGAGCATGGGATGAAGCGCGCCCTGCCAGCCGAGCACGGGGCCGATCGCGCCGCCAGGGGACAGCAACGGCACCAGCACACCCGCGGCCACCGGGATGAGCACGACGTTGTAGGCGAACGCCCAGAACAGGTTCTGCCGGATCACCTGCATCGTCCGGCGCGCGAGTCGCAACGCATCGGGTACCGCGGTGAGATCGCCGCGCAGGAGCGTGAACGCGCTCGCCTCCATCGCCACGTCGGTGCCGCTCGCCATCGCCAGCCCCACGTCCGACTGCGCGAGCGCGGGCGCATCGTTCAGGCCGTCGCCGACCATGGCCACGCGCTTGCCCTCGCGCTGCAGCCGCTCGATCGCCGTGGACTTCTCGCTCGGGAGCACGCCCGCCATGACGCGCGAGCCCTCGATGCCCACGGCGCCGGCCACCGCACGCGCAGCCTCGCCGTTGTCGCCGGTGATGAGCCACACCTCGAGCCCTCGCTGCGCGAGCGAACGTACGACGCCCGCGGCCTCCGCTCGGACCGTATCGGAGAGCCCCAGCAGTCCCAGCAGCTCGCCGCCCTCGGCCACGGCGACCACGGTGCGGCCGGCGCGCTCGAGGCGCGCGCGCTCCCCGGCGAGTGGCGCCTCGGAGACGCCGTACTCCTCGAGCATCGCCGCCGTGCCGACGGCGATCGCGCGGCCTCCGGCGACCGCGTAGACCCCGCGCCCTGGAGTGGCGCCGAAGTCCTCGCTGGCGCGTGGCGAGGCCCCGCGCTCACGGGCACCACGGACGATCGCGAGCGCCAGGGCATGCTCACTCTGCGCTTCGGCGGTCGCGGCGGCCTCCAACAATCGACGCTCGCTCACGCCGCCCGTGGCTGCCACGTCCGTGAGCTGGAGCGCGCCCAGCGTGAGCGTGCCGGTCTTGTCGAACACGACCGTATCCACGCGCTCGGCGCGCTCGATCGCGCCGGCGTCGCGCGCGAGGAGGCCGAGCTGCGCGCCACGCCCCGTCGCCACCACGAGCGCCGTGGGCGTGGCGAGCCCGAGCGCGCACGGGCAGGCCACGATCAGCACCGCCACGAGCTTGAGGAGCGCCGCCGAGAGCCCGGCACCCGCGAGCCACCACACCGCGAAGGCCAGCAGCGCGATGCCGATCACCGCGGGCACGAACTGGGCGGCGATGCGATCGGCGAGCTTCTGCACGTCGGCCTTCGTGGTCTGCGCGCGCTCCACCTGCGAGATGATCTGCATCAGGAGCGAATCGGCGCCCACCCGCTCGGCGACCATTCGAAACGCACCGGTGCCGTTCAACGTGCCTCCGGTCACCTCGTCGCCGGGGCCAACGTCCGCTGGCAGCGACTCTCCGGTGACGAGCGCGCGGTTCACGCTCGAGCGGCCCTCGCGCACGCGCCCGTCCACGGGCACGCGCTCGCCGGGACGCACGAGCAGCTCGTCGCCGGGCTGGATGGAGTCCAGGGGAACGCTCTCCTCCACAGCCCCATGCAGGCGAAGCGCGGTCCGCGGGCGGAGCTCGAGCAACGCGCGCATCGCGCGCGACGTGCCGCTGCGAGCGCGCGACTCGAGCATGCGCCCGAGCAGGATCAACGCCACGATCGTCACCGAGGTGTCGAAGTAGACATCTGGCATGACGAACGGCTTCGCGAACAATGAGAACGTCGAGTACGCGAACGCCGTGAGCGTGCCCAGGCCCACGAGCGTGTCCATGTCGGGCGCCCGCCTCGCGAGCCCGCGCCAGAGGCCGCGCAGGAACGGCCAGCCGGCGACGAACTGCACCGGCAGCGCGAGCACGAACTGCGCGAGCGCCTGCTGCCACGGCGTGCCGGGCAGGAGCCCGGGCCAGAGCATGCCCACGTGCGCGATCACGAACACCGCGCCGCCGCAGCTCGCGGCGAGCAGGAAGCGGTTGCGGACGGCGCGCTCCTCCCGCTCGCGCTCGCGAAGCTCGCGATCGTCCGCGACCGGGGCCGTGACCGGGAAGGCGTCGTAGCCCGCGGCGCGCACCGCCGCGGCGAGCCGCGCCGGCAGCTCCGTAGTCGCGGCGGCCGGGGACACGTCGGCCTCGGCGCGCTGCGTGGCCAGGTTGACGCGCGCGGCGAGCACACCCGGCACACCGGCGAGAGCCTCCTCGACGCGCGAGACGCACGAGGCGCAGTGCATGCCCGAGATGCGGAGCCGGAGCGTCTCTGCCGCGGGCGCAGGCTCGCTCTCGCGGCGGAGCGCCTGCACGGGCACGAACGCGCTGCTCATCGCTCGCTCGCCTCGACCACGGGCATCGCCGGCGCGGAAG
>DATLUU010000395.1:0-5075 GCA_035577885.1 Verrucomicrobiia bacterium | reverse complement strand
CATGTGATGCAGCTCGCCCCCGCCCTTGGGGCCCCATGCGAACGAGATCTGGCGCTTGCGGACGCGCTCGAGCGTCCACTCGCGCGGATACTCGAAGTTCACCTGGTTGCACCACCACACGTTCTCGCCGGAGTCATCGATGAGCTTGAGCTCGAGGTTCTGTGGAGCTGTCTCACCATGCAAAGAGAACTCGAACCGATAGTTCTCGGGCAGGTCGACATCGAGCTTCCGGTGCAGCACCGCGTAGCCACCGCCACCGTGGAAGTCGAAGTCCACGCGCAGGGCGTTCCCGTGTGGGCCCGGCTCGGCCGTGAGCTTCATCGTCACCCCGCTCGCGGGGACGGCGCTCCACGCCGAAGAGCTCTGGAAGTCGTCCACTACCACGGGAGCGGTGGGCGGTGCTGCGAGCGCGGGCGTCGCCACCACGAGCAACGCCCAGAGGCCCTTCATCCCTTGACGCTCCCCGCCATCACGCCGCGGATGTACCAGCGCTGGAGCACGACGAACAGCGCCAGCACCGGGAGCACGGTGACCACGGCGCCTGCCATCATCAGCTCGGTGTCCTGCACGTGCTCACCCACGAGGCTCGCCAGCGCCACGGGCAGCGTATAGCGGCGATCGTCGGAGAGGATGACCAGGGGCCACAAGAAGTCGTTCCACGATGACATGAACACGAACACGGCCAGCGTCGCGAGCACGGGACCGAGGTTGGGAAGCACGATCGAGCGATAGATCCGCAACTCCCCGGCGCCGTCCAGCCGCGCCGAGTTCAGGAGATCGTCGGGGATCGCCTGCGCCACCTGCCGTACCAGAAAGATGCCGAACACGCTGGCAAGCCACGGCACGAGCACGCCGCCGTACGTGTTCACGAGCCCCAATCGCTTGAGCATCAGGAACAGCGGCAGCATGCCCACTTGAGCGGGCACCAGCATCGCCGTGAGCAGCAGTCGGAACAGCCCCTCGCGCCCGGGGAACTTGAGCTTCGCGAACGCATATCCGGCCATGCTGCTGGTGACGAGCGTGGCCAACGTGCCCACGACGGACACCAGCAGGCTGTTCGCGAACGCCCGCGACAGACTCAGGTGGGTGAACAGCTCGCGATAGTGCTCGAAGGTCACCCGGCTCGGCAGCAGCGGCGGCGGCGAGCTGTTCGCCTGCCCCGTGGGCATGAACGACGCCGAGAGCATCCACAGGAGCGGCGCCACGGTGAGGAGCGCTCCGAGGATCAAGATGGCGTTCAGGAGCAGCGCGCCCGGCTTTGGCTTCATGCGCGCCCCTCCCGCTGCTGCAACCGCATCTGCACCGCGGTGGCGCCGAGGATGACCGCGAAGAGGATGAACGCGAGCGCCGCCGCGTAGCCGAGGCGCCACCAGCGGAAGCCCTGTTCGTACATGAGCAGCACCAGGCTGTTCGTGCTCTTCAACGGCCCGCCCTGGGTCATGACGTAGGGCTCTGCAAACAATTGAAAATAGTTGATCATCGTGGTGACGCTCACGAACAGGAACACCGGCGCCAGATCCGGCAGCGTCACGTTCCAGAAGCGCTGCCAGCCACTCGCGCCATCCAGCTCGGCGGCTTCGTGCAGCTCACGCGGGACATTCTGCAAACCAGCCACGAAGATCAGCAGGTTGTAACCGAAGTTCTTCCACACCGCGAGCACGAGGATCGCCGGGAGCGCCCAGTGCGGGTCGCCGAGCCAGTCGATGCGCGGGATCCCGAACTTCCCCAGGAGCGCGTTCACGAGCCCGTACTGCGGCTGGTACAGGTAGCGCCACACGATCGCCACCGCGACGAGCGTGGTCACGACCGGCGCGAAATAGACCGCGCGGAAGAACGGTTTCCAGCGCGTGGTCTTCGCGTCCACGAGCAGGGCCGTGGCGAGCGACACCGCCACCGACACGGGCGCGCCCACGAGCGCGTAGACCAGCGTGATCCTCAGTGCATTCCAGAAGTCGGGCTCGGCGAACGCGTGTGCGTAGTTGCCGAGCCCGACGAACCGGGCGGACGAGGGGTCGGCGATGGCGTAGATGTCGAAGTCGGTGAGGCTCAGCCACAGCCCGTAGAGGACCGGCCCCCAGAAGAAGACGAGGATCAGCGCCACCGAGGGCAGCGCGAGCGCGAGCCCGGCGCGCGCCTGACGGCTGGCGAGCGGCGCGGCCCGGGCACGGCGACCGACCGTACCGACGCCCGTCACGCTCACGAGTGCCGGTTCCCGGCCGCGCGGCGCGCGGCTCGTGGTTGCGGTAGCGGCGCGGCTCTCATGTGCGTCCTCGGTGACCCGCCGCTGACCGCCGCGCCGCGAGCCAGCGACGCTTCTCGAGCATCTTGTCCACGAGCCGATCGAGCGTCGCGAGCGCCGAGTCCGGCGACGTGGCGCCACGGATGGCGCGATCCGCCTGCTCGTAGACGCGCGTGGCGATCTCCTCCCACTCCGGCACCTTCGGGCAGGGCTCCGTGCGCGTGAGCTGGTCGCCGAAGGCGCGCGTGCGTGCGTCGGCGGTGAGCGCGGTGTCGGCCCAGGCCTCGCGCCGCGCCGGAAGGTCGCCGGTCAACCTCCAGAAGCGGACCTGCTGCGCGGGCTCGGAGAGAAAGCGCACCAGCTCCCAGGCCTCCTCCGGGTGCTTGGTGCCGTGGAACAGCACCAGCGACGAGCCGCCGGCGAACGACACGCCGGGGCCGTCCGGGCCCGGCATCGCCGCCGTGGACCACTGAGACTGCAGGGAGTCCGGGAGCCGGCGCGTGAACTCCCCCAGCTCCCAGGGCCCGGTCACCATCATCGCGAACGTGCCGCGCGAGAGCTCCTGGTACTTGTTCGCGATCTCGTTGAAGCCGATCGCGGGCGCCAGTCCCTCGCGGAACATGCCCAGGTAGTAGTCGAACGCGCGCCGGTACGCGGCCTCCTCGAACGCGCCGCGCGTGCCGCCGTCGGCCAGGAGCGGCGAGCCCGACTGGAGTCCCAGCACGACCGGCGTCATCCATTCGTTCGTGGGCAGGAAGATGCCGTAGTGGCCGGGCCCGCCCCTGGCCTTCACGGCGCGAAGGCATTCCTTCCAGCCCTTCCAATCCGTCGGCATCGCCTTGTAGCCGGCGCGCTCCAGCAGGTCCTTCCGGTAGAAGAGCAGGCGCGTGTCCACGTACCACGGGACGCCGTAGGTGACACCGTCGAGCACGTTCGTATCCCAGATGCCGCCGAAGTAAGCGTCGCGCGACAGCTCGCCGCGGACGAGGAACGGGTCCAAGGGCACCAGCGACTCGAGCGTTCCGAACTCGGAGATCCAGCTGTTGCCGAGCTGGCCCACGTCGGGGAGCGAGCCGCCGACGACCGCGGTCAGGAGCTTCTCGTGCGCGGCGGTCCACGGGATCTGCTGCACCTCGACGTGAATGCCGGGGTGCCCGCGCTCGAAGTCGCGCACCAGCTCGCCCACGACCTCGCCCTCGCGGCCCATGGCCCACATCCGCAGCTTCACCGGGCCCGGCCGCGACGCCGCACAGCCGGCGACGAACGCCGCGAGCCCGAGCACGCCGAGCCAGCGTCTCATCGCCCGCCCATGCTCCGGTTGCGCCAGTACTCGAGCCAGCCGCCGGTGAAGCCGGCGTTCCTCAAGCCCCGGCGGATGTGGATATTGTTGCGCGTGTGCTTCCAGATCAGTCCGGTGCGCCAGTTCTCGAGCATGGCGAGGATCGGGCCCTGGTCGATGCCCAGGTAGTCGTCGTCGAACCAGCCCACGCCGGGCACGATCGCGCCGCCCGCGGACGTCTTCATCGCCTGGTCGAGCGTGGGGTTGAACGCGTCGATGAACCCGTACTTCCGGAACACGTGATCGCCATAACGCTCGCGCATCGCCATGAGCGCCGGCAGGCAGATCTCGGGTGCGAACGGCATCGAACCGCCGGCGGCCGCGGGCGCGATGGTCCCATCGTCGGTGATGCGCTCGTGCGATGCGCCCCGCGCCTCGTAGGAGTGGAACTCGCGCTCGCGGCCCGCGAGCGTGGCCTTGCCATCCATGGGGCCGTCGCATGCCGTGAGCCCCCAGATGTCGGCGCTGTAGTCCTTGAAGCGAGAAGGGTTCTCGGTGGCGTACGCGCGCTGCGCGTACGTCGCGCGCCGGGAGTTCTCGAAGTAGTCGATGCGCTTCTCACGCATGAAGTCGTCGGCGATGTTCCGGAAGTCCACCCACACGTGCGTGTACTGGTGGCCGAACAGCGGCGCGAATCCCAGGTACTCCTGGCCCTGGAAGCTGCCCCACTTGTAGCTCGAGGTGTAGTTCTTGTAGGTGTCCGCGCCGACTCCGTGCCGCGGCGAGTCGAGTGCCAAGAGGAACAGGATCAGCGTCTCGTTGTAGCCGCCCCAGTCGTAGGGCAGGAAGCCCTCTTCCGGCGACCACCCGAGCGAGAGCTTGGGCGGGCGCACCTTGAACCACGCCCAGTCGGCGCGCAGCACCAGCGAGTCGGTGAGCGCTCGGATCTTCCGCTCGGTCGCGCCGCCGCCGTCGAAGTACGACTGGCAGAAGAGCGCGCCCGCGAAGAGCAGCGCGGTGTCGATGTTCGAAAGCTCGACGTCCCGATACCTCGTGCCCGTGCCGAAGCTCACGAAGTGATAGAAGAAGCCCTTGTAACCCGTTGATCCGACAAGCGCTGTGTCCTGTCGAGATCTCCAGAGGAAGTCCAGCGTCTGGAGCGTGCGCGCGGCGGCCTCGGCGCGCGTGACGTAGCGGCGCTCGGCCCCGATCGGGTAGGCGGTGAGCGCGAAGCCGGTCGCGCCGACGCTGATGAACGTCCGCGACGGCCAGCGGTCCGGCATCAGTCCCGTGGCGCTGTCGGCGAGGTCCCAGAAGAACTGGAACGTGCGGCGCTCGAGCGTGTCCACGAACGCGCGCTGCGCCGGCGTGAGCTTGGACTCGGTGAGCGGCGCCGAGACACCGGCGGGGCCGCCCGGCGTGACGGCCGCGCGCGCTCCGGGTGCGCGCGCGAGCAGAACCAGTGCGAGCAGCGACGCCCGCGACAACCGCACGCACCCGGCCGGCGTCACGAGACGCCCTTCCGCTTCTTCTTCGTCACCGCGCGCGGGCGCCGTC
>DATLUU010000394.1:0-4559 GCA_035577885.1 Verrucomicrobiia bacterium | reverse complement strand
AGCGCTCTCGCTTCGCCAGCGCCTCGACCAGGGCCAGCAGCAGCGCCGGCCTCGTGCACCGGCGCACCAGGGCGCTGCGCACGCTGCGGAGCATCTCCACCGCGTCGCGGCGGGCGCGCGATTCGCCCACGGCCGCGGGGTAGGTCGCCTTGCCGCGCGCGGCGTCGGTGCCGGGGCGCTTCCCCAGCGTTCGCAGCGAGCGGGCGCTGGCGTTGAGGAGGTCGTCCTGGATCTGGAACGCGAGGCCGGCCATGCGCCCGGCCCCCTCGAGCGCGTCCACCGTGCGGGCGTCGGCGTCGCCCGCGATCGCACCCAGGGCGATCGCAGCTCCGAAGAGCGCGCCCGTCTTCCGCTCGTGGATGTCGCGCACGAGCCGCGCCGATGGCTTCCTGCCCTCGGCGGCGACGTCGAGCGCCTGGCCGCCCACGAGCTGCATCGGACCGGCCGCGTGCGCGAGGCGGCGCACCGCCTCGACCACGCGCGGCGCGGGCACGCCTTCGGCCGTGAGCCGCGACAGCTCCTCGAACGCGAACGCCAGCAGCGCATCGCCGACGAGCACGCCCAAGGCGTCGCCGAACTTCTTGTGCGTGGTGAGCCGGCCGCGGCGATAGTCGTCGTCGTCCATGGCCGGCAGGTCGTCGTGGACGAGCGAGAACGCGTGCACGCACTCGACCGCGACGGCCGCGGGCAGGGCGCGGCCCCACAGGCCTCCCACCGCGTCGCACGCGGCGAGCACGAGCAGAGGCCGCACGCGCTTGCCGGGCGAGAGCGCGGCGTAGCGGAGCGCCTGCCCCACGCGCGCGGGGCCGTCGGCGCGCTCGCGCAGCGCGCGCGCGAGGCGCTGCTCGAACGCGTTCGCCAGCGGCTCGAAGCCGGGGACGAACGTGCCGGAGCCGTTCCTTCCCGGAGACGCGCTCCGGCGCGCGGACTTTCGTGCGGCGGGCGCTGCGCGTCCGCCAGCCGGGCGACGGGCGGCCATCAGAACGGCAGCTCGCCCTCGTTGGAGCCCTGGGACCCGCGCTCGCCGGACCGTGCCATGTCCTCGGTCGTGGGCTCGCCCGCCTTCTCCACCAGCCGCTCGATGCGCTTCTCGGCGTGGTTCAGCACGTCGGTGAGCTGGCGCTGGAGCTTCATGCCCTCCTCGTAGCGGGCGATCGAGTCTTCCAGCGACAGCTCTCCGGACTCGAGCTCGGCCACGATCTTCTCCAGCCGCTCCATGCCCTCTTCGAAGTCGGGCTTGTCGCCGTCACTCCCGCCGGCGTCGGCCTTCGCGCGCGACATCGCTGCCTCCCTTGCGGATGGTGGTCACGGTCGCGTCGGCCTCGCCGCGCGCGAACTCCAATGTCACGCCGTCGCCCACGGCGAGTGCTTCGGCACTGCGGACGAACGTGCCGTCGGGTCCCTTCACCAGCGCGTAGCCGCGCTTGAGAACCTCCTTCGGTGACAGTCCCAGCAGGCGCTGCTCGAGCGAGATCACCTGCCGCCGACGGTCGAGGACGCGCGCCACGACCAGGTCGGTGAGCCGTTTCGGGGCCGGCTCGAGCGACGCACGTGCTCCGGCGATCCGCCTGGGCAGCGCTTCGCGCAGTCCGTAGGCGGCGAGCAGCTGCGACAGTCGGTCGCGCGCGGCGTGGAGCCGTCCGCGGAGCCGGGTCTCCAGCCGCTCGCGCAGCTCGTCCATGCGCTGCTGCCAGAACTCGAACAGGTCGTGGATGCGGCGGAAGCCGTGGCGCTTGAGCAGTGCCTCGAGCCCGTGCCGCTGGCGCTCGAGCTGCCCGCGCACGCGCGCGTCCACGCGCCGCATCGCCTCCGCCACCTGGCGGCGCACCGTGGCCCCGTCGCGCACCGCGATCTCCGCGGCGTGGCTGGGCGTGGCCGCACGCACGTCGGCGGCGAGGTCGGCGAGCGTGGTGTCCACCTCGTGGCCCACGGCGGAGATGATCGGCGTGCGCGCGGCGGCGATGGCGCGCACCAACGTCTCCTCGTTGAACGCCCACAGGTCCTCGATCGAGCCGCCGCCGCGGCCGACGATGAGCACGTCGGCGCCGCCCCAGCGGTCGAAGCGCCGGATCGCGGCGGCGATCTCGGCCGCCGCGCCCTCGCCCTGCACCTTGACCGGCGCCAGGACGACGCGGATGCCGGGCCAGCGCGCGCGCAGCACCTTGACGATGTCGCGCACCGCGGCGCCCACGGGCGAGGTGACGACGCCCACGGTGCGCGGGTAGCGCGGCAGCGGCTTCTTGCGCGCGGGGTCGAACAGTCCCTCCGCCGCGAGCCGCTGCTTCAGCTCCTCCAACTGCGCCAGCAGCGCGCCGATGCCGGCGACGCGCATCTGCTTGATCACGAGCTGGTAGTTGCCGCGCGGCTCGTAGACGCTGACCTCGCCGTACGCCTCGACCTCGAGGCCGTCCCTGGGCGTGAACGACAGGCGCATCGCGTTCATCTTGAACATCGCGCAGTCGAGCTGGGCGCTCGCGTCCTTCAACTTGAAGTACAGGTGCCCGCTCGTGTGCGGCCTGAAGCCGGAGATCTCCCCTTTCACCCACTGGCCCGGGAACGCGCCGAAGAGCAGCTCCTTGATGGCGCGCGTGAGCTCGCCGACGGTGAGGATGCGATCTTCGGGCGCGGGCAGCGAGGCCATCACACCTTCACGGTCGCGCTCTGGCGCTCGGCGGCGATCACGGTGGAGAGCACGACGATGGCCACGGTCATGGGACCGACACCGCCGGGCACGGGCGTGATCGCGCCCGCGACGTGGCGTACACTCTCGAACTCCACGTCGCCGGTGAGCCGGCTCTTGCCGTTCGCGGACGTCTCACGATGGATGCCGACGTCCACGACCACGGCGCCCGGCTTCACCCAGTCGGCGGTGACCATGTGGCGCTTGCCGACCGCGGCCACGAGCAGGTCGGCTTCGCGGCTGATCGCCTGGAGCAGCGCTCCGCTCGCGGAATGCCCGATCGTCACCGTCATGTCCTGGGGCTTCGACGACAGCAGCGTCGCCATCGGCCGGCCGACGATCGCGCTCCGGCCGAGCACCACGGCGTGGCGGCCCTTCAAGGGGATCTCGTAGTGCTGGAGCAGGCGCAGCACGCCGAACGGCGTCGCCGGGACGAAGCCCGGGAGCCCGAGCGCGAGCCTGCCGGCATTCTCGGGATGGAAGCCGTCGACGTCCTTGTGCGGGGGAACCGCGTCCAGCACGGCGTTGCCGTCGGCCGGCGCCGCCAGCGGCAGCTGGACGAGGATGCCGTGCACCGATGCGTCCGCGCCGAGATGGCGCACGCGGCGCACGACCTCGTCGGTCGAGGTTCCCGCGGCGAACTGCACGCGCTCGACGACGATGCCGGCCTCGGCACAGGCCTCGTGCTTCTTCTTCAGGTAGACCTGCGATGCGGGATCGTCGCCGACCGAGACCAGCGCCAGCTTCGGCTGGACCCCGGCATCGATGAGCGCCTGCGCGCGCAGCTTCGCCTCGATGCGCACGGCGGAGGCCGGCTCCTCGCCGGTCAGGAGCCGCGCGCCGCCGGTGGGCGTTGCGCCCTTGGCGGCCCGCGCGTACGGGATCTGCAGACGCTGGATGCGCGTCGCGCGCCCGGTGGCTTCGTCCACGCTCACCACCACCGCGTTCAGGCGCAGGTCGCCGCCGGCGGGCTGGAGCCGCTCGGGGAGCAGCGTGAGGAAGCGCCGGAGCGCCGCGGTGCGATCCATGCCGATGACGCTGTCGAACCCCCCGGTCATCCCGGCATCGGAAAGAAAAGCCGTGCCGAGCGGCAGCACGCGATCGTCCGCGGTCTGGACGTGCGTGTGCGTGCCCACGACCGCCGAGACGCGCCCGTCCAGGTGCCAGCCGAGCGCCACCTTCTCCGCGGTGGTCTCGGCGTGGAAGTCCACGAACACGACCTTGCACTGGCCCTTGAGCGCCGCGAGCGCCGCGTCCGCGGTGCGGAACGGGCACTCCGCCTCCTTCATGAACACGCGGCCGAGGAGGTTCACGACGCCGACCGGCGTGCCGTTCGTGGCCCTGAACACGCGCCAGCCCTCGCCGGGCGTGCCGGCCGGGAGGTTCGCCGGGCGCACGAGCCGCGGCTCCTCGGCGAGGTAGTCCATCGAGTCCTTCTTGTCCCAGAGATGGTTGCCGCCGGTCAGGACGTCGCAGCCGGCGTCGAACAGCTCCCTCGCGACTTCACGCGTGACGCCGAAGCCCGCGGCCGAGTTCTCGCAGTTGCAGATGACGAGGTGCGCGTCGTGCCGGCGGCGCAGCTCGGGCAGGAGCCCGCGCAGCACCTCGCGTCCCGGCGAGCCGATCACGTCGGCCACGAACAGCAGGTTCGTCACGGGTGTCGTGTCCTTCCTACTTGGCGTAGTCCACCGCGCGCGTCTCCCGGATCACGGTGACGCGGATCTGGCCCGGGTACTGGAGCTCCTTCTCGATCCGGCGCGCGATGTCGCTCGCCAGTCCCTCGGCGCGCGCGTCGTCGATGCGATGGTGCTCGACCATGATCCGCACCTCGCGGCCGGCCTGGATGGCGTAGCTCTTCTCCACACCCTGGAACGAGTTG
>DATLUU010000393.1:0-7519 GCA_035577885.1 Verrucomicrobiia bacterium | reverse complement strand
CGCGGCGCGCTCCATCATCCCGAGCGCGAGCGCGGCGAAGGACTCGTGGTCGATGATCGGCTTGGCGACGTAGTCGTCCGCGCCGCTCTCCCGAAGCAGCCGCTCGGCATCGCCGCGCATGGCGTGCGCCGTGCAGAGAAGAATGGGCACGTGCGGCAGGTCCTGCGAGCGGATCAGCCGGCTGATCTCCACGCCCCCGGCCGGACGCCCCTGCCATTGCGAGTGCCGCAGCGAGACGTCGAGGATGACCAGCGCCACGTCGCCGCCGCGCACCAGGTCCAGCACCTCCGCCGGATCCTCGGTGAGCGTCACGTTACAGCCCGCGCGCTTCTCCAGGATCTTGCGGAACAGGATGGCGTTGTGTGGGTCGTCCTCGACCACGATGACGTGGTTCATGCCGCACTCCGCAGCTCGCCCTCGAGGCCCTCGTCGTCCTCGCGCGTGACCTGGAGGTGCCAGTCGAGCACGTGCGGGAGCAGCTGCGGGTTGTCATGCACCGCCGTCTTCGACACCACGTCGAGGACGAGCCCTTCCTGGAGCAGGCGCTTCTCCTCGTCGTTCCTCGGCTCGGGGAAGTTCGTGAGCACCATCACCGGCAGGTCGGGCTGGAGCCCGGCCAGCGTCATCTCGCGCAGCACGTCGTAGCCGCTCACCTCGGGCATCATCAGGTCGAGCAGCAGCACGTCGTAGCCGTTGGGCTGCGTGCGCAGGATGTGCAGGCACTCGTCGCCGTTGTTCGCCACCTCGACCAGGAAGCGGTCGCTGGGGAGCACGCGGCGGATGTACGCCAGCACCGTGGGATCGTCGTCGGCCATGAGCACGCGCACGAGCCGGCCCTGCTTCTCGTTCGTGAGCGCGGAGATCTTGGCGATGAGCGTGGCGCCGTCCACGGGCTTCACCATGTGCTCGGGCCGGCGCGAGAACGCGGTGGTGTGCAGCCGCTGTTTGAGCTCGCCGTCGAACCCGGTCACGAACACGATCGGGATGTGACGCGTCTGGGGCTCGCTGGCCATGCGCTGCGCCAGGTCCCAGCCGGTGCGGAGCGCGGCGCCGTCCTGGCAGGAGAGCGCGTAGTCCAGCACCACGACCGCGGGGCGCAGGCGCCGCACCAGCATCCACCCCGACTCCGCGTGGTCGGCCTCGACGGTGCGGTAGCCGCCGCGCTGGAGCACCGCGGTCACGAACTTGCGGAACACGTTGTCGTCCTCGACCACGAGCACGAGCGGGTCGCCGGGCGAGCCCTCGATGCGGTCGTCGAGTGCTTCCGGGTGCGCGGCCGGTGCCGCCCCTTCTTCGCGCCACAGCGGCAGCGAGAAGTACACCGTGGTACCGCGGTTCTCGCCTTCGCTCTTGATCCCCATGATGCCGCCCATCAGCTCGACGAGGCTCTTCGAGATCGCGAGCCCCAGGCCCGTGCCGCCGAAGCGGCGCGTGGTGCTGCCGTCGCCCTGGACGAACTTGTCGAACACCAGGTGCTGGCGGTCGGCGCTGATCCCGATCCCCGTATCCACGACCTCGACCACGATGTGGCCCAGGTCCGGGTGCGCGAGCGCGCGCACCTCGATGCTGCCCTTGCTCGTGAACTTGAGGCTGTTGCCGATCAGGTTGACGAGCACCTGCTTCGCCTTGCCGAAATCGCCGCGCGCCCACACCGCGCCCCCGGTCTCGTCGGAGAACGTCAGCTTCAGGTTCTTCTGCGCCGCCTGGACGTGGGTGAGTGTGTAGACCTCGTCGAAGATCTGCTGCAGGTCCAGCCGCGACAGCTCCAGCGTCAGCTTTCCCGCCTCGATCTTGGCGATGTCGAGCACGTCGTTGATCAGCCCGAGCAGGTGGCGCGAGCACTGGAGTGCCTGCTTCTGGAAGTCGATCTCCTCCTCGCGCGACTCGCACATGCCGTCGAGGACGAGCTGCAGGAACCCGATCATGCCGTTCAGGGGCGTGCGCAGCTCGTGCGAGGTGTTGGCGAGGAACTCGCTCTTCAACCGCGACGCCTCCTCGAGCTGGGCGTTCATCTCTTCCAGCCGGCGGTTCGAGAGCTCCAGCTCCTGGTGGGACTGGCGGATCTTGCGCTCGGCCTCGACGCGGTCGCGGACGTCGCGGACGATCGCGGTGAACACCTCGTCGTCGCCGTCCTCGGAGCGGCCGATCGAGAACTCCACCGGGATGCGCACGCCATCCGGTCGCATCGCCTCACCGGTCACGACCGCGCCGGTCTGGGGCAGCGCGGTGGAGCGACCGGCCTGTCCCCAGTGCAGGATCTTCTTGATCGGCAGCTCGAGGATGACCTCGCCGGGCTGGCCGACCATGGCCTCGGCGGCGCGGTTGACCGATCGCACGCGGCCGACCTTGTCGAACGTGAAGATGGCGTCGAACGCGGTGTCGAGCATGGCGTGGAGCCTGCGGGCGTGGCGCTCGGTCAGCTCGGTCTCGCGCCGGGAGATCGCGCCCGCGTACGAGCGACGCCACACGAGCACGACGGCGAGGAAGAGGAAGCCGAGGATCACGTCCACGGAGACGAGTGCCTGCCGGATCGACGCCATGGGCGCGAGCATCTCCGCGCGCGGCGCCTGCGCCACGAGCCCCCACTCCGCGTTCTGCAGCGGGCGCGCCACCGCCCACACGCTGCTGCCCGCGTCGCCTGGGATCTCGACGCGCGACGCCACGCGGGTCGCAGCCATGGCCGCGGCCATGGCGTCGGGGGCAGCCATGGGAATTCGGGTCCCGGGGCGCGTGAACGTGGCCGTCGGCGGCCGCGACAGCAGCTCCACCTCACGCCCCTGCGCGCGCACGAGGTAGGCGCCGGTCTCCTCCCCGAACCCGGGCCAGCGCTGGAGCAGCGGCTGGAGCGAGCTCGCGAAGTCGCCCTGGAACACGATCACCCGACCGCCGCCCGCGGCACCCAGCGGCACCGCGAGGGCGTTGCGGCCGAAGTACGGGCAGCCCCATGCGGGCTGCCGGGTCCTCACCGCCTCGCGCACGGCGTCGCCCTCGACCCCTGCCTGGTCGGCGCTCCTCGGGCGCCACTCGCCGAGCGTCGTGCCGGTCGAGTCCACGACCGCGACGTTTCGGAACTCGAACTCTGCCGAGCGTGCGTAGAGCTCGGCCAGCGCTGCCCCGGCGGCGCCGGAACCCACGGGCGAGTGCACCGCGCGCACGGCGGAGACGGTGCGCGGATCGCGCGCCACGCTCAGCGCCTCGCGCCGCGTCACGTCGAGCAGGCGGTCGATGTCGGCGAGCCGCACGTCGGTGGCGACCTCGAGCCGCCGCCACGCCTCGGCCTCGATCCGCAGCCGCGCGTTGTGCCACACCGTGACGTTGATCGATACCACGCCCGCGACCACGAGCATCCCGATGCCGGCGGCGACGCGCACGTTCTCGAGCGTCACGCGGAGGCCGGGTGCGCGCAGGAACGAGCCGATGCCCGGGCGCGCGGGCGGGGCACCCGTGCGGAGCACGGGTCCGGGCGGGGCCGCCCCGGATGGGGCTGCCGGCGGTTCCGCGCGATGGGGGTGGCCATCCGCGGGATGGGTCGGGGCGTCCTTGTCCTTCATGGCGGTGGCGGCCCGGCGCGGGGGCCGGGTCCACACTCGTCATCGGCCCGTCAGGCCTCGGGCCTGAGGGCTATCTGCCCCGGCTCACTCGCCCTGCTTCTGCCAGTAGCGCGGCCGCAGGTTCGCCGCCAGGACGCGCTTCCGGAGCCGCAGCGAGGTCGGGGTGACCTCCAGCAGCTCGTCGTCCCGGATCCACTCCAGCGACTGCTCCAGCGACAGCCGGTGCACGGGCACCAGGCGCAGCGCGTCCTCGCCCACCGAGCGCATGTTCGTGAGCTTCTTCTCGCGCACCATGTTGACGTCGATGTCCTGCTCGCGCGAGTTCTCGCCCACGATCATGCCCTCGTAGACGCGGTCGTTCGTCTCGACGAAGATCTCGCCGCGGTCCTGGACGTGCTCGATCGCGTACGGCGTCACCTTGCCCGCGCGATCCGCCACCAGCGCGCCCGTGGTGCGGTGCGGGATGTCGCCCGTCCACGGCTCCCAGCCGTCGAAGAGGTGGTTCAGGAGGCCGGTGCCGCGGGTGTCGGTGAGGAACTGGCTCCTGAAGCCGATCAGGCCGCGCGACGGGATGCGGTACTCGAGCCGCACGCGGCCGGTGCCGTGGTTCACCATGTTCATCATCCGGCCGCGGCGGGTGCCGATCTTCTGGGTCACCACGCCCACGAAGTCCTCCGGGCAGTCGATGACCAGGCGCTCCATGGGCTCCTGGCGCACGCCGTTCACGTTACGGGTGATGACTTCGGGCTTGGAGACCGCGAGCTCGAAGCCCTCGCGACGCATCATCTCCACGAGGATCGCCATCTGCAGCTCGCCGCGGCCGGAGACCACGAACGCGTCCGGCGTCTCGCCCGGCTCCACCTTGAGGCTCACGTTCGTGAGCAGCTCGCGCTCGAGCCGATCTTTCAGGTTCCGCGAGGTCACGTACTTGCCTTCCTGGCCGGCGAACGGCGAGGCGTTGACGCTGAACACCATGCTCACCGTGGGCTCGTCCACGAGCACCGGCGGCAGCGGCCGCGGGTCGTCGGGGTCGGTCACGGTCTCGCCGATGTGCACCTCCGCGAACCCGGCCAGCGCCACGATGTCGCCGGGGCCCGCTTCCTGCACCTCGGCGCGTTCCAGGCCCTCGAACGCGTACAGGTTCGTGACCCGCGACTTGACCTGCCTGCCGTCGGCGCGGACGAGCATCACGTCCTGCTTCGTGCGGATGTTGCCGTTCACGACGCGTCCGACCGCCAACCGGCCGACGTAGTCCGAGTAGTCGAGGTTCAGGATCAGCATCTGCAGCGGCATCTCGGGGTCGAACTTCGGCGCCGGGATCGAGCGCACGATCTCGTCGAACAGGGGTTTCAGCGGCTGGTTCGGGCCGTCCGGCGTCAACCGGCACACGCCCTCGCGGGCGATGGTGTAGAGCACGGGGAACTCGAGCTGCTCCATGTGCGCGTCGAGATCGATGAACAGGTCGTAGATCTCGTCCAGCACTTCCTTGGCGCGCGCGTCCTTGCGGTCGATCTTGTTGATCACCACGATCGGCGGCAGCCCCAGCTCGAGCGCCTTCCTCAGCACGAAGCGCGTTTGCGGCAGCGGACCCTCGCTCGCGTCCACGAGCAGCAGCACGCCGTCCACCATCTTGAGCGTGCGCTCCACCTCGCCGCCGAAGTCGGCGTGGCCGGGCGTGTCCACGATGTTGATCTTCACGTCCCCGAAGCGCACGGCCGTGTTCTTGGCGAGGATGGTGATGCCCTTCTCGCGCTCGAGGTCGTTCGAGTCCATGACCCGCTCCGCGACCTCCTGGTTCTCGCGGAACACGCCGCTCTGCCACAGCATCGCGTCCACGAGCGTGGTCTTGCCGTGGTCGACGTGGGCGATGATGGCGATGTTGCGGATCTGCTCGCGGACGGCCGTCTGCTTCACGGTCAGGGGATTCAAGGATGGACCTCCGAGGGGTCGCGCGTGTCGAGGTAGGCGCGCAGCTTCTCCCAGCCGCCCGGGCGCTCGTACAGCGAGTCGTAGGAATAGAGCGCCACGGCGGGGTAGCCCAGCGCGCGGACGGCCTTGATCTTGGCCGCGGCCGTGGACAGCGGCGTGTTGTAGACGGCGATCCCGGGCACCAGCCGGTCGGTGCCGAGCTGCTCGCTCATCGTGGTGAGCTGCTGGAGCACGGTCTGCGTCTCCGGCGCGTAGCACATGAGGTAGGCGCGATCGAGGAGCCCGTCGCGCACCCAGCGGCTCCACGGCTGCTTCTTCACCGTGAGCGCAGTGAGCGTGTCGGCCACGACCGCGGCGGAGAGCGGCAGCCCGGGGCGCACGTCGTTCACCGCACTCCTCACCTGCTCGACGATCGCGGTCACCTGGTCCTGCTGGAACGCGGCCCACGCCGAGTCCATCTTCACGCGCTCGGCCCGGGGCAGGCGCGAGAACATGAGCGGGTCGACGCCGCTCTCCATCGCGAAGCGCGCGCGCGTCGTGGGATCGTTCCCGATCGAGACCACGGGCTGGCGGATGTAGTCGAGGTGGACGCCGTCCACCGGGTAGCGCGTCACCAGCTCCTTGATGTTGTCCGCGATCCACTCGCGCACGCGCGGGTGGGCGGGCGAGAGGAACACGCCCTCGACGCGCAGGCGCTCGGCCTGGCGCGGCGTGAGCCCGCTCATCGAGCGCCCATTGGTCATGCGCGCCACCCACTCGGGGTGCGCGTTCACCACGTGGTGCGGGTCGCGCGGCCGCTTGGGCCCGGACCAGACGAGGCAGCAGTTCACCCACGCATGCACTTCGAGTCCGGCCGCGTGCGCCAGGGGCAGGATCTCACCCAGGGGATCCCGTCCCGAGCCCAGGAGCGGCTCCGGCGCCGGCAGCCGGTCGGAGCGATACCAGGCGTCGCCGCGACCGATCACCTGCACCAGCAGCCCGCGCACGCCCATGCGCTTCGCGCGCTCGACGATGCGCGGCACGTCCTCGGCGTGTACGAGCGAGGTCCTCAGGACCCACATGTAGTCGACGACCGTGCCGGAATCGGGCGCCGTGGCCACCCAGCTCTCGGCCGGGGCACCCGGCGAAGCCGGGTCCGCGGAGGTCGTGCCCTGCGGAGCGGCGGCGCAGGGCCGCCCTGCGAGCGCCAGCAGCGCCGCCAGCGCCCCGGCGAGCGAGCGCCCGGGCGGTGACGAACGCGGGCGGAAGGTCGCCCCCCCGCCCGCGAGATGGTCCGATGTCGTCGAGTGATGCGCCAGGCTCAACCCCCGCCGACCTTGCGCGGGCCGGTGCGCCGCTTGCCGCCGCCGCCGCCTCCCGCTCCCGCTCCCGCGGCTTCCTTCTTCCTGCCGCGCTTGGGCCGATCCTCGGCCGAAACTTCCTCGGCCTCTTCTTCGGCATCGGCCTTCTTCTTCTTCGCCGCTTTCTCGCCGCTCTGGGCCAGGGCCTTCGCCTCGGCCGCGGCGATGCGGGCCACGCGCTCCTGCTCCTTCTGCTCGGCGCTCTTGATCAGCTCGAGGTAGGCGGTCTCGCCCGCGTCCCCGAGCCGGTGGCCGATGCGAATGATGCGCGTGTAGCCGCCGTTTCGCTCGGCGTACCAAGGGGCGATGGTCGAGAACAGCTTGCTCACCACCTCGGGCTTGATGACGAAGGTCGCCACGTGACGCCGGGCGGCCAGGTCACCCTGCTTGCCGAACGTGATCATGCGTTCGGCGAAGCGGCGCGCCTCCTTCGCCTTGGCGACCGTGGTCTCGATGCGCTCGTACTGGAACAGCGCGGTCACCAGGTTGCGGAGCAGCGCGCGCCGGTGCTCGCTCTTTCGTCCCAGCCTGCGGTGGTCCTTGCGATGTCTCACGACGGTCCCCTCAGACCTCGGCGCGGGCCGAGGGCTTGTTCTCGTAGTACGGGCTCACGTCCATGCCGAAGTGGAGGCCCATCTCGGCGAGGATGTCCTGGATCTCCTTGAGCGACTTGCGGCCGAAGTTGCGGAACTTGAGCAT
>DATLUU010000392.1:0-3800 GCA_035577885.1 Verrucomicrobiia bacterium | reverse complement strand
CGAGTCGGTCGATCGCCGGATCGGGTGGGACAAGCTGCCCTGGCCGCTGGGACTGCTCGTCGTGCTCGGGCTCCGCTTCAAACTGCGCGCGGAGAACCTCTACGACTCCGGTCGCGGGCCGCTCGACGTGCCTCCCGCCGGGGACGAGTGGCACGCCGACCACCTGACCGCCCGCACGATCGACGGGACGTACAACGACCTCGGGGATCCGCTGATGGGAGGGCTCGGAAGCCGCTTCGGTCGCAACGTCCCGCTCGAGCATGCCTTTCCCGATCCGGACGACCGTCTGCTCGAGCCCAACCCGCGACGCGTCAGCCTCGAGCTCCTGACACGGAAGGAGTTCATCCCGGCGACGACCCTCAACCTGCTCGCCGGCGCGTGGATCCAGTTCGAGGTGCACGACTGGTTCAGCCACGGCCAGAACGAGACCGAGAACCCGTGGCGGATCGAGCTGGCGGAAGACGATCAGTGGCCGCAGCACCCGATGGAGATCCAGCGGACGCGAAAGGATCCGAGCGCCGATCCTTCCGGTCCCCCGACATTCGTCACCGCCGACACGCATTGGTGGGACGGCTCGCAGATCTACGGCAGCGAACCCAACTTCGCGCGCGCGATCCGCGCCGGGGAGGGCGGCCTGCTGCGCATCACGCCCGAAGGGCTGCTGCCCGAGGAAGTGGAGGCGCACGTCGACCTGCGCGGCGTGGCCGGCAACTTCTGGGTCGGCCTCGCGCTGCTCCATGCGCTCTTCATGCTCGAGCACAACGCGATCTGCGAGCGCCTGCACTCCGAGTATCCGGAGCTCGACGACCAGACGCTGTACGAGAAGGCGCGCCTCGTCAACGCCGCGCTCATGGCCAAGATCCACACCGTCGACTGGACGCCCGCGATCATCGCCCACCCGACGACCGTCCGCGGGCTGCGGGCAAACTGGTTCGGGATTCTCGGCGAGCGCTTCGACAAGACCTTCGGCCGCCGCACGAGCACCGAGTTCTTCCACGGCATCCCGGGGTCGAAGAAAGCGCTTTTCGGCGTCCCGTACTCGCTGACCGAGGAGTTCGTCGGCGTCTACCGGATGCACCCGCTGATCCCCGACGACTACACGTTCCGCGGCCTCGCCGACGACCGGGTGCTCCAGCAGCGCACCTTCGACGAGGTGAACGCGCTCCACGTCCGCGAGTGCCTGCAGCAGATCCCGCTCGCCGACGCGCTCTATTCCTTCGGCATCGCCAACCCCGGAGCGATCACCCTTCACAACTACCCGCGCAGCCTGCAGCGGTTCAACCGCCCCGACGGTGAGCTGCTCGACCTGGCCACCATCGACATCGTGCGCACGCGCGAGCGCGGTGTGCCGCGCTACAACGAGTTCCGGCGGCTGTTCCACCTGAAGGCGCCGGCGACCTTCGAGGAGATGACGGGCGGAGACGCGGACCTCGCGGCAGAGCTGCAGCGCGTCTACGGCGATGTCGAGCGCGTCGACCTGATGATCGGCCTGTACGCGGAGCCGAAGCCGGAGGGCTTCGGCTTCAGCGACACGGCGTTCCGCGTCTTCATCCTGATGGCCTCGCGCCGCCTCGAGGCCGACCGCTTCTTCACCGACGACTACCGGCCGGAGGTCTACACCAAGGCCGGGATCGACTGGGTCGAGTCGAGCAGCATGCGCACCGTGCTCCTGCGCCACTGCCCCGAGCTCGCGCCGTCGCTCGCGGGAGTCGCGAACCCGTTCGCGCCCTGGAACCGCGCGGCAGCGCCGGCCGAGGCCGCCCCGGCGGCCGCCGCCACCGCGACCGCATGAAGGAGCTCGCGCCAGGGCTCTACAGCCTCGGCCACGGCAAGGGCGGTCACGTCCACGCCTTTCTGGTCGAGGCTCGCGGCGAGCTGTCGCTCGTCGACACGCTCTTCGAGGGAGACGCGCGCCTCGTCCTCGACGCCCTGCGACGTCTGGGGCGTTCGCCCACCGACATCGATCGGATCGCGATCACGCACGGGCATCGCTCGCACCTCGGCGGCCTCGCGGAACTCAAGCGCGCCACCGGTGCGACGGTGTACGCGCACCGCTGGGAGGCGGACATCGTTGCCGGCGACCGCCGCGCCCAGGCGGTCTCGATCCTCCCGCACCAATCGCTCAAGCTGATCCCGTTCCAGCTGGGCCTCTGGCTCGATCGCCCGCGGCACACCCCGTGTCCCGTCGACGAGCTCCTCGACGAAGGAGATTCATTCGGGCCGCTGCAGGTCATGCACTCGCCCGGCCACTCGCCGGGACATCTGACGTTCTGGTGGCCGGAGCGCCGGTTCTTGATCGCCGGCGACGGGATCGCGACCTGGCCGAATCTCTGTGCGGGTTGGAAGGCGTTCAATCTCAACCATGTGCAGCACAAGGCGAGCCTCGGGCGCCTGGCGTCGTTCGACGCGCTCCTCGTCGGCGTTGGCCACGGCGATCCGATCACCGAGAATGCAGCCGACCACGTCCATCAGCTGGCCGAGGCCTACTGATGCGGAAACCACCCGGCTCGAGCCCGCCGCCCAGGCTTGTCCACGGTGACTCCCGCTCCCGGGGGTTGCCGACGTTCGCGTCGGAGACTAGGCTCGTACTGACCGTTACGAAGCTGCGGCACGGAGGCGATGATGGCTAAGCGCACGCAGCCAGCTGCAAGCAACGGGAGCGGAGACGGCAACGCTGCAGCCGTGCGCACCTCCTTCTCAGATGTGGCACGCGCGCACTGGCGGTGGGATGTCCAGCTGGTACGCGAAGGCGCTGACCCATCTCAGCTCACTCATGCACGGCGCGAGTTCGAAGAAGTGCTCGCGGACTTCGAGAAGAGGGAGGTGGGCCACCACGGGCGCCTCGCCGACGACTACTGGTGCCAGCACGAGGCGTCCGGAGTGGCGCTCGCCGAAATCCCGCCGCCCGAAGATGGCGCTCAGCGCATGCGCCGACTCGCCCAGCGCTTGCGTCTGTGGCACCGCATCCCGCAGTACCGCATCTTCCGGCAAACCGACTGGGCGACAGTCGAGTTTCCGCAGCTCGCGAACCTGCTGCACCAGTGCGACGTGCTTGCGGTCAAGGCGCACTGGGGACTCGAAGGCATCTATCAGGCGGTCGTGCTGCCGTGGTTGATGTCGGTGGAGAAGCACGTGCTTGGGTTCATCGAGAGCGAGTGGCGTCGACAGAATCCCGAGCTGCCGGCGCACCCCTCCGAGGCGCCCACCCGGAGCACAGCGGCTCCGCGCGAGACGCAGGCGGCGAAGGCGCGCCGCCAGGGCGAAGAGCAGGACCGGAAGCGTCGCGCAGCCGCCCGGATCGACAGCTTCTGCCGTGAGATCCAGCTCGAGTTGAGCCGAATCGAGGACTACTACCAGAGGGCGGGCGAGAAACAGGCGCGGCTCCACTACGCCACGGGAATGCTGCTCATCGGCATTCCGTTCGTCGCGCTCGCAGGGCTCGCCTGCGCAGGCGCGCTCGCGGGCTTCGGTCTGCTCGACCTCCATCACGGCGGCGTCCGGCGCTTCTACGCCTGCATGGCCGCCGGGGCAGTCGGCGCGATCGTGAGCGTGCTGATCCGCATGGGAGGCCACCGCGGCGGGTTCAATATCGACCACGAGCTCGGCTCCTCGGGAGTTCGGCGACTCGGCGCCTTCCGCCCGGTCATCGGGGCGATCTCCGGGGTCGCCATTTCCCTGCTCGTGACCACGTCGTTGGTGCCGATCAAGCAAGCGGACCTGACGTTCCACTTCTACGTGGTCGCCGCGTTCCTCGCCGGCTTCAGCGAACGCTGGACCAAGGTCGTCCTCGACGGCGCGAT
>DATLUU010000391.1:0-4194 GCA_035577885.1 Verrucomicrobiia bacterium | reverse complement strand
CGAGGCCGCGCGGAAGCCCAGGCGCACCAGCGCGTCCACCTGGTCTTTCATCAACGAGATGAGCGGCGAGATCACGAGCACCGAGCCGGGCAGCATCTTGGCCGGCACCTGGAACGTGAGCGACTTGCCGGCGCCCGTGGGCATGACGCCGATGCAGTCGCGCCCGGCGAGCACGGTGTCGATGATCTTCCGCTGCCCGGGGCGGAACTCGCGGTAGCCGAAGATGGCTTCGAGCACCTGCTGCGGGTCGCCGAAGCGGGCGGTGTGGAAGAGCGGGGCGCTGGAGTCGAGCATGAGGTCGTCCCTGTCCGGGGGCGGTTCCGCTAGCGGCCCGGTTCCGGCTTCACCGTCGGCAGGCCGCGCGCGGTCCAGCCGTTGAGCCCACCGTCCAGTGAGAACACGTTCACGTAGCCCATCGTTTCCAGGTTGTCGGTGGCGAGCACGCTGCGATGCCCCTCGTCGCAGTAGAGCACGATGGCTGCGTCCTTCTCGGGGATCACGCGCTCGATCTCGCGCTCGAGGATGCCGCGCGCGAGGTGGTGGGCGCTCGGGATGTGGCCGCCCGCCCACTCCACGTCCTCGCGCACGTCGAGCAGGATGTAGCGCTCACCCGCCTGCAGCCGATCCACGAACTCGTCGACGGTGAATAAGCGCACGCGCTGCCTCGCGTCCTCCACGAGCCTCTCGTATCCCGGCGAGTGGGCCATGAGGTCCACCTTTAAGAGGTGGCCGAGGCGGCGACCGCAGCCTGGCGCGCGGGGGCCGCGGGCTCGTCGCGGAGCGGGTACTCGCGGATCACGCGGTAGAGCGCGTCGCGCTGGATCGGGATCTTCCCGGCCTCGCGGATCATGTGCACCATGCCCGACTCGGCCATGCCCACCGGGCTCTTCGCCAGCGCCGCGTGCGCGATTCTTTCCTGGCCGATCGTGCCGTCGAGATCGCTGGCGCCGAAGTGCAGCGCCGCCGCGGCCGTGTCCTGGCCGAGCATGATCCAGTAGCCCTTCACGTGCGGCACGTTGTCGAACACCAGCCGCGAGATGGCGATGGTCTTCAGGTCCTCGATCGCCGACGCCTGCCGGCGCACGAGCCCGGTGACGCCGGGCTGGAACGCCAGCGGGATGAAGGCGAAGAACCCCGGCGCGCGGCGCTCCAGCTCGCGCAGCTCGATCAGGTGCTGCACGCGCTCCGCGTGGGTCTCGATGTGGCCATAGAGCAGCGTCGAATTGCTGGGGATGCCCATCCGGTGCGCGATCTCGTGGATCTCGATCCAGCGTTTCGCGCCGATCTTCTGGTGGAACAGCTCGCGGCGCACGCGCTCGCTGAACACCTCCGCGCCGCCGCCCGGTAACGCGTCCAGCCCCGCGGCTCTCAGCTCGCCGAGCACCCATTCCGCCGGTTTCTTGGTCAGCCGGCAGAAGAAGTCGATCTCCACCGCCGTGTACGCCTTGACCGAGAGATCCGGCTTCTTCTCCTTCACCCAGCGGATGATGTCGACGTAGTCGTCGAACCGCCACTTGTTGTGGAGCCCGCCGACGATGTGGATCTCGGTGATCTCGGGGTGCACGTGGGCGAGTATCTGCTCCTTGTCCATCGTGTACGCGTCGGACGCGCCGGGCTTCTTCGCGTAGTCGCAGAACCTGCACGCGAGCACGCACACGTTCGTGGGGTTCAGCTGCCGGTTCACGGTGAAGTACACGCGGTCGCCGTGCCGGTCGCGCGCCATGGCGTGCGCCAGGCGCCCCAACTCCATGACGGGCGCGTCGAAGAGCCGGACGCCGTCCTCCTGCGACAGGCTCTCCCCGGCCAGCAGCTTCGCGCGCGCGGCCTCGACGCCGGCATCGCGCAGGCGGAGTTGGGAGACGTGGCTCAAGGGACTCCTTGGGTTTCAGGGGGACGCGGGCGTGAGGCGCGGCGAAGTATAACGAGCGTGCGTCGGTGGCGCGACCGGCGCATCGGAATAGCGTCCGGCCGCCGGTGACCGGTCGTGCCGGCCACCGGCCTTCTCCTTTAGAGTGTCGGCTCACCCGCTCGGGAGCCTCGATGACCGTCGCCACCGCCAGCCCTGCCGTCGCCGCAAGAGTTCCAACGAAGCCGCGGCTCTCCGTGTGGCCCATGGTCTGGGAGCTGGTGCGGCCGCGCCAGGGCATGCTGGTCCTGGGACTCCTGCTCATGGGCATCAACCGCGTGAGCGGACTGGTGCTGCCGTGGTCGACCAAGTCGCTGATCGACGACGTCATCGGCAAGCGCCGCGAGGAGCTGCTGCTGCCCCTGGTGGGCGGCGTGCTCGTGGCCACGCTCATCCAGGGCGCGACGTCGTTCACGCTCACGCAGCTCCTCTCCAAGGAGGCGCAGCGGCTCATCGCCCAGATGCGGGAGAAGGTGCAGGCGCACATCCTGCGGCTGCCGGTCGCCTACTACGACGCCAACAAGACCGGCGCCCTGGTGTCGCGCATCATGAGCGACGTCGAGGGCGTGCGGAACCTGATCGGCACCGGCCTGGTCGAGTTCGTGGGCGGGTTCCTCACCGCCATCATCTCGCTCGTGGTGCTGCTGCGCATCAACGCGATGATGACGTTGATCACCTCCACGGTGCTGATCGGCTTCACCCTGATCCTGAACCGCGCCTTCTCGACCATGCGCCCCATCTTCCGCGAGCGCGGCAAGATCAGCGCCGAGGTGCAGGGCCGCCTGACCGAATCGTTGGGCGCGGTGCGCACGGTGAAGGGTTACCACGCGCAGGAGCGCGAGCAGGGCGTGTTCTCGGGCGGGGTGAAGCGCCTGCTCGACAACGTGCTCAAGACGCTCACCGCGCAGTCGGCGATGCAGCTCTCGAGCTCGCTGCTGCTGGGCGTGGTCGGCGCCATCATCATGTACGTGGGCTCGCGCCACATCCTCGCCGGCACGCTCACGCTCGGCGGCTACTTCACCTACACCATGTTCCTCGGGTTCCTGATCGCGCCCATCTTCCAGATCGTCGCCATCGGCACGCAGCTCACCGAGTCGTTCGCAGGCCTCGAGCGCACGCGCGAGGTGCTGGAGGAGAAGCCCGAGGACACCGACCCCAACCGCACGCTGGCCATGGGCACGATCCAGGGCAACGTCGCGTTCGAGTCCGTGTACTTCGCCTACGAAGCCGACAAGCCGGTGCTGAAGGACGTGTCGTTCGTCTCGCCGGCGGGCACGGTGACGGCGCTGGTGGGCTCGAGCGGCTCGGGAAAGAGCACGATCATCGGGTTGATCTCCGCGTTCCACAATCCCAACGCTGGCCGCGTCACCGTGGACGACATGGACCTGGCGAAGGTGCGGCTCGAGACCTACCGCACGCAGCTGGGCGTGGTGCTGCAGGACACGTTCCTGTTCGCGGGCACGATCCGCGAGAACGTCGCGTTCTCGCGGCCTTCGGCCCCTCTCGACCAGATCGTCGAGGCGTGTCGGATCGCGCGCGTGAACGAGTTCGCGGACCGCTACCCGGAGAAGCTGGACACGGTCGTGGGCGAGCGCGGTGTGAAACTCTCGGGCGGCCAGCGCCAGCGCGTGAGCATCGCGCGCGCGATCCTCGCCGACCCGCGCATCCTCATCCTCGACGAGGCCACCTCGAGCCTCGACTCGGAGAGCGAGGCGCACATCCAGGCCGGGCTCCAAGCGCTGATGGTGGGCCGCACGACGTTCGTGATCGCGCACCGTCTCTCCACCATCCGCCGCGCCGACCAGATCCTCGTCGTCGAGGACGGCCGCATCGTCGAGCGCGGGAACCACGACACGCTCTACGCCGCGAACGGTCGCTACCGCGACCTCTACGACCGCCAGCACGGGCTGGAGCAGAACCTGTTCCTGGCGCCGGGCGAGGGCGACACGGTGCCGGACGGCGAGGCTCAAGCTCGCCGGGGCGCTCCGGAGCCCGGCATGCTCGACGTGATGCGCGGCGGGCGCTAGCGCGCGAGCACGAGCGGCCAGGCGATCGATTCGCCGGCGGCCTCGAGTCGAGCGAAGTAGAGCCCGGGTGACAGTTCGCGGCCGGCGTCGTCGTGCCGGTCCCAGCGCACGCCGTTCTCACCCGCACTCGCCTGCGGCAGGGCAATCGCGCGCACGCGACGGCCCGCCACGTCGAGCACGCTCAGCATCGCGGGGCCGGACTGCGGGAGTGTGAAATGGAACTGGACTGCGCCGGCGGCCGGGTTCGGCCACGGGCGCGCG
>DATLUU010000390.1:0-3230 GCA_035577885.1 Verrucomicrobiia bacterium | reverse complement strand
GTGTAGTTGCTCTGGATCAGCGACACCATCATGCCGTTCCCGTCGGCCGCGCACAGGTACGTGGTCTCTCGCCGGTTGAGGGCCGTGGGCTCCCCGGGCAGGTCGGTCGTGGCCGCGTGCTTCATGTCCACCAGCGCGGCGCGCGTCTTCGCGTAGCCCTTGGACAGCAGCTGCGCCACGGGCACTTTCGAGAACTCGGGGTCGGCGTAGTAGCGCGCGCGGTCGGCGAACACGATCTTCTTCGCCTCGGTCATCACCTGCCAGAAGTCGGCGGAGCCCCGGCCCATGCGCTTCAAGTCGAAGTTCTCGAGCACGTTCAGGAGCTGGAGCGCCGCGATCCCCTGCCCCGGCGGCGGCAGCTCCCACACGGTGTAGCCGTGGTAGTCGGTGCTCACCGGGTCCACCCACTCGGAGTGGTGTTTCGCGAAATCCTCGAGCGTGAAGAACCCGCCCACCGACTTCGAGTACTTCACGAACTCCTCGGCGATCGCGCCCTTGTAGTAGGCGTCGCGCCCGTCCTTGGCGATCAGCCGCAGGGACTTGGCGAGCGCCGGGTTCTTGAAGATCTCGCCCTCGGCGGGCGCGTGGCCGCCGGGCATGAATACCGCGGCGAAGCCGGGCTTGTCCCGGTTCCGCTCCGCGCCGCGCGCCCAGTCGGACGCGATCACGGGGGAGAGCGGGAAGCCTTCGTCGGCGAACGCGATCGCCGGCGCCAGGTCGCGCGCGAAGGGCAGCTTCCCGAACTTCGCGTGCAGCTCGGCCCAGCCGTCGACCGTGCCGGGGACGCTCCACGAGTAGGGCGAGTAGAGCGGGATGGTGCCGTCGCTGTCCGGCGGGATCTGCTCGGCCTTCAAGTTCAACGGCGAGCGACCGCAGGCGTTCAGCCCGTGGAGCTTCTTCGTCTTCGGGTCCCAGACGATCGCGAACATGTCGCCGCCGATGCCGTTCGACGTCGGCTCCATGAGCCCGAGGCAGGCGTTCACCGCGATCGCCGCGTCCACGGCGCTGCCGCCGGCCTTCAACACCTCGAGCCCGGCCTGGGCCGCGAGCGGCTGCGCGCACGCGATCATGCCGTGCTTCGCGTAGACGACGGAGCGCGTCGCGCTGCCGCGGCCGGTCGCGGGCGTGCCGGCGTAGGCCTCGAACTCGGGGGTCACGCCGGCGGACATGCCGAGGAACAGCGCCGCGGCGGCAGCGAGGATGCGCGCGGGACGAAGACGCATGGGGGGTCCTCCGGCGGACGAAGTCTGCGACGGCGCATGGAGCGGCGAACGTACGCCCGCCGGCGCGCCCGCCGCAACGCCGCGCGTGCGGTTGTGAGCGGCTCCGGCCGCCACCTATACTCCCCCGCGCGCTTTCTCATCGCCCTGCCTCGCGGCGCGCCCCACCCTCGCGCCGCCCCCACCTGGAGCCGCCATGCCCCGCTTCACCGGAGTGGACTTCTACGAGATCGATTCGCTCCTCCAGGAGGACGAGATCCAGATCCGCGACCACGTGCGCGGCTGGGTCGAGGAGCGCTACCTGCCGTTGGTCGAGGAGGCCTACGAGAAGGCGTACTTCCCCACCGACGTGATCCCCGAGGTGGCGGAGATGGGCCTGCTCGGAGCCACGCTGCCGGAGAAGTACGGCTGCGCCGGCGTGTCCGCCACCGCCTACGGGCTGGCGATGCAGGAGCTGGAGCGCGGCGATTCCGGGCTGCGATCGTTCGCGTCGGTGCAGGGCTCGCTGGTGATGTACCCGATCTTCGCGTACGGCTCCGAAGAGCAGCGCGTGAAGTACCTGCCGAAGCTCGCGAAGGGCGAGCTGATCGGCTGCTTCGGCCTGACCGAGCCCGACTTCGGGAGCGATCCCGGCGGCATGATCACGCGGGCGAAGAAGGTCTCGGGCGGCTACGTCCTGAACGGCGCCAAGATGTGGATCACGAACGGCACCATGGCGCACGTGGCGATCGTGTGGGCGAAGTTGAAGAACGAGACGAGCGGCAAGGACGTGATCCGCGGCTTCATCGTGGACACGAACACCAAGGGCTTCTCCGCGCCCGAGCAGAAGCGCAAGCACTCGCTGCGCGCGTCCGTGACCAGCGAGCTCATCCTGCAAGACGTGCTCGTCCCGGACGACGCGATCCTGCCCAACGTCGAAGGCCTGAAAGGTCCGCTCGGCTGCCTGTCGCAGGCGCGCTTCGGCATCGCGTTCGGCGTCGTGGGCGCGGCCATGGCGTGCTTCCACTCCGCGGCCGAGTACTCGAAGAGCCGCATCATGTTCGGCAAGCCGATCGGCCAGTACCAGCTCGTCCAGGCGAAGCTGGCGGTGATGCTCACGGAGATCACCAAGGCGCAGCTCCTGTGCATCCAGCTCGGCCGCATGAAGGAGCGCGGCACGGCGACGCCGGCACAGGTGTCGCTCGCCAAGCGCAACAACTGCGAGATCGCGCTCTCCATCGCGCGCGAGGCGCGCGACGTCCTCGGCGCCAACGGCATCACCGCCGAGTACCCGGTGATGCGGCACATGTGCAACCTCGAATCCGTGTACACGTACGAGGGCACGCACAACATCCACACGCTGGTGCTGGGCGAGGCGGTGACGGGGCTCTCGGCCTACCGCTGATCGCTCTCGACCTTCAGCTGAAGAGCCCGGGCTAACTGGCTCGGGCTTTTCGCTTTGCGTAGGACGCACCCGCACCCCGCGCGGGCGCTCCACGGCCGCAGCGCAGCGTGCAGCCGGTGTGCTGGACGGTCGATAACTCACGAGGACCAGCCCAGTTCCGTCCACCGCTCAGGGAAGATGCGATGCCCATTCGCGTGCGAAGCCTGCTCACCGCCGCGCTGCTGCTGGCGTGCTCCGGACCCGTGCTCGTCACGGCTACCCCGGCGCGCGCCGTGGTCCTGCGTGGCCGCGTCACGGTGCCCTCGCCGCCGGCCGCAGACGCGACGTTCAAGCCGTACGCCGGCCGCACCTCGAGCCTGCCCGCACCCGAGCGCCCGGCGCGCGGCCTCGTCACGGACGCGGTGATCTACGTGGACTCGTCGGCCGTCGAGCCGCCGGGCGCACCGCCCGCGGAGCACCCGAAGCTGGCGCAGAAGGGACAGGCATTCGATCCGCGCGTGGTCGTGGTGCCGGTGGGCGGCACGGTCGACTTCCCGAACCTGGATCCGATCTACCACAACGTCTTCAGCGTCTCGCCACCGCGGCGGTTCGACCTCGGCAAGTACCCGCGCGGCCAGTCGCGCTCG
>DATLUU010000389.1:0-5576 GCA_035577885.1 Verrucomicrobiia bacterium | reverse complement strand
CGGTAGAGCGCCTTGCCGGGCCGCCTCGCGGCCGCGGCCGTCGACGTGGAGGTGCGGCTCTCGTCGACGCGCCATGCCACCCAGCTCGCGATCGAGACGATCGCCAGCAAAGTCAGACCGCCGAACAGCACCCAGCGCACGGTGTTCATGAACCCCGTGCCCGGCGGCGGCTGGTGCGTGGGATGCGGGTCGAGATGGGGCTCCCTGTCCGGGCCGTTCACGGCTTCCTCCGATCGACGTTCGCCGGTGGCACGAGCACGCCCATCAGTTCGGGGCGCGCGGTCACCGAGAGCAGGCGCGCGAGCGTCCCCGCCAGGTCCTGGCGGGCTCGCGAGACCTCGAGTTCCTCTGCGTAGCTGGCGTGCGCCGCGTCGAAGACGCTGGAGAGATCGATCCCGCCGGCCTCGTATGCGCTCCACGACGCCGCGAGCGCGCGGCGCTGGGCCACGAGCACGGTGTCGGTGAGCAACGTGACCGTGCGGCGCGCGGCCGCGGCGCGGGCGCGCAGCGCCACCAGCTCGCTCTCCAGCTCGAGCGTCATGGCGCGGCGCTCCGACTGCGCCGCATCCGCCATCGCCCGCGCCGCGGCCGCCTCGGCGCCCTGCCGGCTGCCGACGCCGAGCGGCAGGTCCAGCGACACGCCCGCGCTCCACATGTTGTCGTTCGGCACGCCCGGCATGGACATGCCCGGCGCCAGTGGCTCCCGGAATCCATAAGCGGCGCGGAGCGTCATCTCCGGCCACGTCATGCGCTGCGCCGCGCGCGCCATGCCGCGCTGCCCGGCCTCGCGCTCGCTCAGCGCCCGTACGCTCGGGTGTGAGGCCACCGCCTCGCGCCAGCCGGCGGCGCTGTCCGGCGCCAACGACTCGGGCGGCGCCGCCAGCTCCTCGATCGCACCGCTGGACTCGCGTCCGCGCAGCGCGTCGAGCCGCGCCCGCGCCACGCGCGCCTCGGCCTCGAAGCCCACGGCGTCGGCGACGATGCGGGCGCGCTCGGCCTCCACGCGCAGCAGGTCGTCGAGCCGGCCGCGCCCGGACTCGTAACGCGCGCGCGCAGCGGACGCCATCTTGTCCATCACCTGCCGGTGATCGCGCGCCGCGTCGGCGCGTGTGCCGGCGAAGTAGGCGTCGGCGTACGCGCTCCACGCATCGCCGAGGCGCTGCCAGCGCGTGTCTTCCGCCTCGGCCTCGGCCGCGCGCGCGTCGCCCTCGGCGGCGTGGCGCGCGAGGCCGCGGGCGCCGAACAGATCCACCTTCTGCTCGAGCCCCACCACCTTCATCGTCATCGGGTCCTGGTCGAACCCCCCGGTGACCGGCACGTTCTCGGCGGCCAACTCGAGCATGGGCGCATCCCACGCGCCGGCGCGGCGCGCGCGAGCCCAGGCGGCCGTGGACTCGTGGCGGCTCGCCGCGAGCGAAGGGTTGGCGGCTGCGACCTCGGCGAGGACGCGCTCGAGCGCCAGCGGCTCCGCGAACACGGGCGCGGCGAGGAAGAGCGCGAGTGCCGCGGACGCGAGCGCACGCGGCGACGGCTGGAACATGGAGGACTCCTTGCAGGTGCGAGGTGGTGAGCGCGTCAGGCGACGCGCGGGTTCACGCACACGTGGTGCGTGGCACCGCCGCACGCGGGTCGAAAAGAGACCCGCCTGCGCTCAGCCCTGCGGAGGCGCGCGAAGGCCCGCCGGAGCGGACCGCTGTCGATCGACCGGAGGTCCGGTGTCGACCGGTGCCCGCGGAACACCCACGCGGACGGGCGGCGCGAGCAGCGCCGCGACGGGGGATGACTGGGGCGGCGCCGTGCTCGCCGTCGGGAGCGAGAGCGCGGGCGCGTCGGTCACGTGCAGCGCCAGGCCGCACGGCATGCCGCGCGACTCGGCCGGAGCCCTCGCCGCGCCGCCGCTGGGCAGCGCCCGGCAGCAGGCGTGCGCCGCGGCGTGGTGAGGAGTGAGGCGCGGCACGCAGGTGGTGAGCATGCAGAGCTGGCCGCTCACGAGGAGCGCCAGCGACGCGAGTACGGCGACTCGCCAGAGCGTGCCGACTCTCACCGCGTCCTCCTCTGCATGGGGGTGCTTCACCGGAACATGCCTGGCACCGCGCCTCGAGGCGAGCCCGCGCACCCGCGCGGACTCGAGAGCGAGCATGGAGGAATCATCGGCAGGAAGGCAATGGCGACGAAGGTAGGAAAGCGATTTCTTGACGGACGCGGGACGAATCACCGGCCCCCGGGGCCGGAAGCGGCTCGAAAGCGGCCGTTATCACGCGTTCCGGGCCCGGCATCCCGCGTTTGCACCTGCTAAACGCCAGGGAACTCCTCATGCTTCATCCGCGAACGAATCGCGCACCTCGTCGACGCCGATCGAGCCGCGGCCACATCGGGCGCACGGCAGGCGGAACCGGCGCAGGTCCTCATGTGCGAGCGCGTCAGCGAGTGCGCGCCGTCCTCGCCCCGGCTCGCGCCCGTCGATGGCGTCGAGCGCGGTGGCGACCGCGGCAGTCACCGCCTCGAGCGGGGCGCCCGCGAGCGCCGGCTCGGACGCGAGCGCGCCGGCTTCCCGGCGAGCGAGCGTCCCTGCCACGCGCGCAGCTTCGTCCGTGGCGCCGATGCGCGCCCAGCCGACGAGCACCAGCGCGCGGTCCCAGAACGTGTCGTGCTCCAGCTCGCGCTCGGCCGCGCGCAGGCGGGCGAGGTCCGCGTCACCCGCGCTCGACGCCAGCGCGCGCTCGATCAGCCGCGACCAGAGCAGCCGGCCCACCGTGGGATCGCTCCAGTAGGCCGAGGGCTCGCCCGCCTCCGCACGTGCGCGCGCGAGCAGGGCGGCGTCCGGTTCGGCGCCATCCGCGGCGTCGAGTACCGACAGCGCCGCGCGATCCCAACGCGCGGCGAACGAGCCGCCCGCGCGCGCCAGGTCCGCGCGCGCCTCGTCGCGCCGGCCCGCGCGTGCGAGCAGCGATCCGCGCGCGAGCCGCGCGCGCTCGTCCTCGCCGGCTGCCAACACGCGATCCCACGCCGCGACCGCAGCCACCGGATCGCCCGCGCGCTCGTGCGCGATCGCGCGCGCGACCTCCGCTCGCAAGCCATCGGCCCGGGCGGCGAGCACGGCCTGCCAGTCGCCGCGCGCGAGTGCTGCGAGCTGCTCGCGAAGCGGGGGCGGATCGTCCGCGAGCGCGCTCGGCGGGTTCAAGTCGGTGACGAACACGGGCCGCTCGGGCAGCAGCGTCGCGAGCGGTGTGGGATCGCCCGCCCACGCGGCCAGCACCGCGTCCAGCTGCTGGAGCATCCCCCACAGCTCCACGAACCGCGGCGCACGCGGCAGCCGCGTGCCACAGCGCGCGCAGCGCGTCGCAGCGTCCGGCTCGGCCTGCCCTGCCTGCGCCAGCTGGCACGCCTCGCACCAGGCGTCGAATCCCGCCGGATCCGGCCCCACCCAGGCCCCGGCGTCGCAGGCGTCGCACGCGAGCCGCCAGCGAGCGCTACTGGATGCCGGGGAAGCTCTGTCCGCGGGTGCCGCGCTCGTAGTAGACCTCCTTCTGCTCGCGGATGCCGAGGTGGAAGAAGTACTCGGTCTCGCCGCCGGGGATGAACGAGCGCGAGAACGTCGCCTCCCAGCAGTGGATCCTGCGCGTGAGGTTGAACCGCTGCAGCAGCATCTGGTGCTGCGTCAGGTCGTAGCCGGCCTGGTAGTCGAACGTCCAGTTGTCGGTGAGCACGTAGCGCAGCACCGCGTTCAAGGTCTTGTGCGAGCTCCAATCCGGGTTCGACGAGAAGTAGCCGCCCGCGTAGGAGTACGAGAGCGCCGCCGACCAGGTCTCGCGGAACTCCTCGGGCTCCTGCGACTCCACGTTGTAGCCGCGGCTCGGCAGCGGGTCGGTGGCGATGCGCGGGGACTGCGGCTTGCCGCTGCCGCTGCTGTTGAAGCTCGAGCTGAGGTTGTAGTTGAACGAGCGCAGCGGCCGGCCCGAGTAGGCGTCGAACGTGGCGCTGGCATCGCCGTTCACCCACCCCGGCGGCTGGAGCCGCATCCCGCTGAGGATGGGGCCGAGGCCGTGCTTCAGCCCCCTCTCGCGCCACAGGAAGTCGAAGTTGCTGCTCGTGGTCCAGCTCAGCAGGTTGTCCAGCCGGCGCACGTGCTCGCCGCTCCCCACCTTGGCCTGGAAGCGCTGGTCGATGGAGAAGTTCGTGTTCACCGCCTTCGCGCCGGAGATGCCGAGGAACGAGTCGAAGCGCTCCTGGCGGACGCCGTTCGAGTCCACGTACGTGAGCCCGGGGAACTCCGGCGAGTAGACGATGTTCGCCGACGGCGTGAGGATGTGCCGCATCGCCACGCCGGGGAACGGCATCTTCATCGTGCGGTAGAGCGTGGTGCCGAGGCCGGCGCTCGCCTGCCATGTCGCCGCGGGCACCACCTTGTTGCCGAGCACGTCGTGGTCGTAGACGACGGCGTTGCCGAACACCGACGGCGAGAAGTTGATCCAGCCCAGCAGCCGCCGCGAATCCGAGAGCGCGAACGTGGATGCCTGGCCCCAGCGGCGGCTCACGCTCTCGCCGACGACGTTCGACGAGTCGAGCGTCGAATCGGGCCGCAGGAAGGTGCTCTGGCCCGTGACCACGCCGGTGCGCGTCTCCACCGCGAGGAAACGGCCGGAGAGCGTCATGTACGTGCTCGCGAGCGCCTTGCCCACGGCGTTGTCCTTCATGAACTGGTACGAGCCCAGCGCGCGCGTCGGCAGCGAGGCGGAGAGCGACGGATAGGTCACCGTCAGGCTCGGCAGCGACGCCGGGGTGCCCACCGCGGGGCCGTGCAGCTTGCCCGCGCCGTCCGGGTCCTCGAGCGGCTGGCTCGCGTCCAGGTCCTGGCGGCGGTCGACGACGGCGTTGAGCGAGATCCAGTCGGCGTAGTGCGAGAGCTGGATGCTCGAGGTGAGGAAGCGATTCAGGCGGTTGTTGATGTCCGAGGACCCGTACGCGAACGAGCTCTTGCTGTAGTCGCGGCTGGAGACGAAGTTGCCCAGCGCCGAGATGCGCGTGCGCTCGCCGAGCGTCTGCTGGTGCGTACCGTAGAACTGGTAGTTCTCGTGCAGGCTGCCGATCACGTCGCTGCTGCGGTCGAAGCGGCCCTCCATGTGGCCGTCGAACGCGTACAGCAGCTTGTAGTTCAACTCGCCGCGCGCCGCCCAGCCGGCGGGTGTCGTCGCCGTGCCCTCGTAGTAGTCGCCGGCCCCGGTGACGTCGAAGTAGTCGTTCGGCGCCCAGTAGTAGCCGCCGTTGCGGACGAACTGGCCGGTCGTGGTGTTGAACCCGAACTCGATCTGCGGGAACAGGAACCCCGAGTGCCGGCCCGGCTTGATCGGGAACACCCAGAACGGCAGCGCCAGGATCGGCACGTTGCGCACGTAGAAGACGACCGGCTTCGCCACCATCTTGTCCTTCAGGTAGATCTTCATGTAGCGGGACGAGAAGTGATAGTGGGGATCGTCCAGGTCGCAAGTGCTGTAGGCGCCGCCCAGCACGTCCAGCTCGTTGTCGGTGGCCTTGCGGATCTCCTTGCCGTGGTAGAGCCCGCGCTCGTACTCGGTTGT
>DATLUU010000388.1:0-4016 GCA_035577885.1 Verrucomicrobiia bacterium | reverse complement strand
CGTCGCGCTCGGAGGGCTTCGGCCTGCCGCCGCTCGAGGCCATGGCGTGCGGCACGCCGGTGGTGTGCACCACGGGTGGCGCGCTGGGCGAGGTGGTGGGCGACGCGGCGCTCACCGCGCCGCCCGGCGACGTGGCCACGTTCGCCGCCCAGCTCGAGCGCGCGCTCGGCGATGAACCGTTGCGCGCGACGCTGCGCTCGCGCGGACTCACGCGCGCCGCCTCGTTCACGTGGGCGCGCACCGCCGAGGCCACCGTGGCCGCCTACCGCGTCGCCATCGGCGCTGGAGCCAGCGCGTGAGGGTGGCGCTCGACGCGCGCAAGCTCTTCGATGGCGGCATCGGCACCTACATCCAGGGGCTCGTGCGCGCCCTTGCGGTCGATCATCCACATGACGAATGGAACGCGCTCGTCGATCCAGCCGACGCGGGCCGCGCGCTCTGGCCCACCGCCGTTCGCGAACGGGTGGTGCGCGCGGGCAAGTACGGGCTCGCCGAGCACTTCGCCGTGCCGGCCGAGGCGCGGCGGGCGGGCGCCGAGCTGCTGCACGCGCCGCACTACACGTTGCCGCTCGCCTGGGGTGGCCCTTCCGTGGTCACCATCCACGACCTGATCCACATCCGCTTCCCACGATTCCACCGGCCGGGCGTCGCGCTCTACGCGCGCGTCATGGCCGGGCTCGCCGCGAAGCGAGCGCGGATCGTGATCGCCGACTCCGAGGCGACGAAGCGCGACATCGTGGAGCTCCTGGGGACGCCGGAGGAAAAGCTCCGCGTCGTCTCGCTCGGCGTCTCGAGCCGGATTCAGCGTCGCCCGGCCGAGAAGGTGGCGCGCTTCCGCGAGGAGCGAGGGCTGCCCGAGGGCTACCTGCTCTACGTCGGGGCCCGCAAGCGGCACAAGAACCTCGAGCTGCTGTTGCGCGCGTGGGCCGCGATGCCCGCGGCCGAGCGGCCGCCGCTCGTGCTATCCGGGCCCGCGTGGGCGTCGTCCGAAGCGCTCGCTTCGCTCGCGCAAACGCTGAACGTGGCCAGTCGTGTTCGGTTCGCCGGGGACCTTCGCGACGAACGCGAGCTCTCCTGCCTTTACAGCGGCGCGTCGCTGCTCGTCCAGCCCTCGCTCGCCGAGGGCTTCGGCCTGCCGCCGCTCGAGGCCATGGCGTGCGGCGTACCCGTGCTCTCGAGCGATGCCGGCTCGCTTCCCGAGGTGCTGGGCGACGCGGCCGAGCTGCTGCCGCCGCGCGATCCAGAGGCGTGGGCGGCGGCGGTGTTGCGGCTGCTCTCGGACGGTTCACGGCGGGCGGACCTCATCGAGCGCGGCGCGAAGCGCGCCGCCGAGTTCACCTGGGAGCGCACCGCCGCGGCCACGCACGCCATCTATGAGGAGGTGCTCGCGCGGCGGACGTAGAGCGCGCTCACGGCGTGGTGGCTGGTGCTCGCGCGGCTGTGCTACGTTGCCGCGCCCTCGAGCTCAACGACAGGTGACTCCGCGGAACTCCCGCTGGTTCGCCCACCCCGGATGGCACGACCGCGGAGGCCGCATGCTTCGACGCATCCTGCTGGCGCTGTTCACGCTCACGTTGATCGCCGTCGCCGGGCCTGCGCACGCGCAGAACACCGCGAAGAAGCCGAACATCCTCATCCTCTGGGGCGACGACATCGGCTACTGGAACGTGAGCGCGTACAACCAGGGCATGATGGGCTACCGGACGCCGAACATCGACCGCATCGCGAGCGAGGGTGCGCTGTTCACCGACTGGTACGGGCAGCAGAGCTGCACCGCCGGGCGCGCATGCTTCATCACCGGCCAGACCGGCTTCCGCACCGGCATGCTCAAGGTGGGGCTGCCGGGTGCGAGGGAGGGCCTGCAGGCCCGCGACGTCACGATCGCCGAGCTGCTCAAGGCCAGGGGCTACAAGACCGGCCAGTTCGGCAAGAACCACCTCGGCGATCGCGACGAGCACCTGCCCACGGCGCACGGTTTCGACGAGTTCTACGGCTCGCTCTATCACCTGAACGCCGAGCAGGAGCCGGAGCATCCGGACTATTTCAAGGATCCGGAGATGCGCAAGAAGTACGGCACCCGCGGTGTGCTCCACTCCTGGGCGCTGCCCGACGGCAAGCAGAAGATCGAGCTGACCGGGCCGCTCAACATCGAGCGCATGAAGACGGTGGACGAGGAGTTCACCCGCGAGGCCATGCGCTTCATGGCCGACTCGAAGCGCGAGGGCAAGCCGTTCTTCCTGTGGTGGAACTCCACCCGCATGCACATCTGGACGCATCTCAAGCAGGAGTCCGAGGGCAAGACCGGCCTGGGCGTCTACCCCGACGGCATGGTCGAGCACGACGCCATGGTCGGCCAGCTGCTCGACAAGCTGAAGGAGCTGGGCCTGGACGAGAACACGATCGTCATGTACTCGACCGACAACGGCGCCGAGAAGATGAGCTGGCCGGACGGCGGCGCGTCGCCGTTCCGGAACGAGAAGGGCAGCAACTGGGAAGGTGCGTATCGCGTGCCGTGCGCGATCCGCTGGCCGGGCGTGATCAAGCCCGGCACGGTCATGAACGACGTGTTTGCGCACGAGGACATGCTGCCGACGCTGCTCGCGGCCGCCGGCGACCCGAACGTGAAGGGCGAGCTCCTGAAGGGCCTGAAGGTCGGCGCCAGGACGTTCAAAGTCCATCTCGACGGCTACAACCTCACCGACGCGCTGGCCGGGCGGTCGGCGAGCCCCCGCCACGAGTTCTTCTATTTCAACGACGATGGCTCGCTCGTGGGGCTGCGCTACAACCAGTACAAGGTCGTCTTCGCCGAGCAACGCGCGCACGGTTTCGGCGTGTGGGAGGAGCCGTTCACGGCGTTGCGCCTGCCCAAGCTCTTCAACCTGCGGTCCGATCCGTTCGAGACCGCCGACGAAGAGGCGATCGATTACGCGCACTGGCGGATCGACCACGTCTTCGTGCTGGTGCCGGCGCAGCAGTACGTGGCGCAGTTCCTGGACACGTTCAAGGAGTTCCCGCCGAGCCAGAAGCCGGGCAGCTTCAGCATCGACGCGGCGCTCGAAGCGCTGCAGGGCGGTGCGGGGGGTACCGGCCGCTAGCTCGCGCCGCGGATCCGCGATGCTTCCCCTCGCGCTCCGACGTCCGGAGCGCCGTCAGGTCGCGCTCGCGTCCCGGAACACTCGCGCCACGGTGAGAAGAAGTATCCGCATGTCGAACCAGATCGACCAGTGCTGCACGTAGTAGAGGTCGTAGCGGATGCGGTCCTCGAGCGGCGTGTCGCCGCGCAGGCCGTTCACCTGCGCCCAGCCGGTCATCCCCGCTTTCACGTGGTGGCGAAGCATGTAGCGCGGGATGGCGCCGCGGAACTCCTCCACGAAGCGCGGCTGCTCGGGCCGAGGTCCGACGAGGCTCATGTCGCCGCAGAACACGTTCCAGAGCTGCGGCAGCTCGTCGAGCGAGAGCCTGCGCAGCGTGCCCCCGAGCGCGGTGCGGCGGGGATCGTCCTTCACCGTCCAGCCCGGGCCCTTCGTCTCCGCGTCCACGCGCATGCTGCGGAACTTGAACATGCGGAACCGCCGCCCGTTCATGCCCACGCGCTCCTGCGCATAGAACACGGGGCCCGGCGAATCGAGCTTCACCAGCAGCGCGAGGATGCCGAGCACGGGGGAGATGAGGAGCAGCCCGAGCCCTGAAGCGACGAGATCGAAGCCGCGCTTCACCACCGCGTTCCAGCCCTGCTCCGGGCTCTCGGTGACCAGCACCACCGGCATGCCGTCGAAGTCCTCGACGGTGGCATTCAGCCGGAACGCCTGCGAGAGATCGGGTACGAGCCGCACCGCGGCCGTGGAGTCGGCGAGCAGGAACAGCGCATCGGCCTCGGCCTCCCACTCGCGGCGCTCGAGCGCCAGGTAGATGGTCTCGGCGCCGTGCTCCTCGACGAGCCGCGGCAGGTCCGCGACCGCGCCGAGCACGGGCACGTCGAAGAGCACGCGGCCGACCTCGGCGGCGTCGGCGGCGAC
>DATLUU010000387.1:0-2271 GCA_035577885.1 Verrucomicrobiia bacterium | reverse complement strand
GGGAGGCGCCGAGGATAGCGCAGCCGTCGCCACCCCGCCGGTGCGTTCGTCACGCAGAACCGTGCGCTGCGCGTGTTACGCTCCTTCCGCCATGACACCCCGCTCGCGCGCCGCCGCCGTCATTTCTTCGTTCCCGCTCGTTCTCTTGGCCGCCGCGACGCTGCTCGTCGCCCCGAGCGCGCATGCCGCGTGGTCGATGCACGGCGGCAACCCGCAGCACACCGCGGTCTCCGCCGTGCCCGCCCAGCCGCTCCAGAGCATCCACTGGCAGATGCCGGTGGACCTGAACCCGCAGTACTCGGGCACCGTGCTCTTCATCCACTACGGCTCGCCGCTCGTCACCGAGGGCAACACCGTCATCGTGCCGGTGAAGGTGGGTGTCCAGGACACGTTCCGCGTCGAGGCGCGTCGTGGCAGCGATGGGCTCCCGCTGTGGCAGCTCGCGACCGACTACACGCTGCCGCCGCACAGCTGGGTGCCGAGCGTGACCCCCACGCTCGCGCACGCGGGGCGCCTCTATGTTCCCGCCGCCGGCGGCACGCTGTTGTGGACGAGCGCCCTGGATGCTGCCGGTCCGCACACGACGACGCGCGTGGCGTTCTACGGCAACGCGGCGTACGCCGCCAACCCCGCCGCGTTCAACGCCAGCCTCAAGATCAACACACCGCTCACCGCGGACGCGAAGGGAACGGTGTACTTCGGCTTCGTCGCCGTGGTCGCCAATCCGCTCGTGATCCAGAGCGGCATCGCCGCGGTGGATGCGAACGGTGTCGGGCGCTACGTGTCCGTGGACGCGGCGAGCGGCCACGTCGCCACGCAGATCGCCACCAACTGCGCGCCGGCGCTCTCGCGCGATGAGCAGACGATCTATGTCGCGTGCCGCGGCGGCAATTCGGCGCCAAGCTACCTGATGGCCCTGGCCACGGCGGACCTGAGCACGCTGCACGTGCGCCCGCTCGTCGACCCGCACTCGCTGATGGCTGCCGCCGCGTCGAACAACGGCACGGCGACGCCGATGGTCGCGCCCGACGACAAGGTCTACTACGGCGTGCTCGAGAACCCGGGCGGCACGAATGCGTCGCGGGGCTGGATGCTCCAGTTCGACAAGGACCTGAACCCGGCGGGCCCACCGGGCGCGTTCGGCTGGGACCACACGCCGTCGCTGGTGCCGCGCTCCGCGGTGGCGGGCTACGTGGGCTCGGCGCCCTACCTCATCATGACCAAGTACAACTTCTACGCCGGGGGCGGCGGCAACGGCGAGAACAGGATCGCGGTCGTGGACCCGTTCGCGGCCCAGGTCGACGGCTACTCGGGCATCGCCGTGATGAAAGAGGTGAGGACGATCCTCTGCGCCACACTCGATCCCGACGCAGGTCCCAGCTTCCCGACCGCGGTGAAGGAGTGGTGCATCAACACCGCGGCCGTGGACACGTTCACCAGCTCGGTGCTGGCGGGCGCCGAGGACGGGAAGCTCTACCGCTGGAACCTCGCCACGAACACGTTCAGTCAGCAGATCGTGCTCACGCCGGGCCTGGGCGAGGCGTACACGCCCACCGCCGTCGGCCCCGACGGCCAGGTCTACGCCATCAACAACGCCACGCTGTTCGCGGTCGGAGCGACCTCGGTGGGGGTGCCGCCGGGAGCGGTCGCCGCGGGGCTCTCGCTCTCGCTCCCGCAGCCGAACCCGCTCACGCGACTCGCCACGCTCCGCTTCCGGCTTCCGAGAGCAGGCGACGTGACGCTCGAGGTGCTGGACCTCGCCGGCCAGCGTGTGAAGCTGCTCGAGCGCGGTGTCCTGCCCGCGGGTGAGCACGTGGCGACCTGGGACGGCACCGATGCGCGCGGTTCGCGCCGTGCGCCGGGCGTGTACTTCGTGCGGCTCTACGACGGCACCGAGTCCGTCTCCACCCGGGTGGTGGTCGCCCGCTGATTCAGCCGAGTCGCTCGAGCGTCGGCTGACGGCCCTCGAACGCGCGGCCGCCGCGGGCGAACAACGGGCCCAGCGTCCACGGCACGAGGTGGCGCGCGTACCACCGGATCTCGCGCCACGCGGCCGCCGCGGCGCCGGGAGGCGGGGCGGGCGGCAGCGGCTCCCGCCAGCGGCCGTCCGTGCCGGGAAGTCCGAGCGCTTCGGCGAGCGCCGCGGCGATGCGCTCGTGCCCGGCGGCGTTGGCGTGGATGCGGTCCTCGTTCCAGAACCGCGCGTCCGTGGCGAGCGGGAGCGCCGCGATGTCGACGAGCCGGGTTCCGGTCGCCGCACACGCGGCGCGC
>DATLUU010000386.1:0-15666 GCA_035577885.1 Verrucomicrobiia bacterium | reverse complement strand
GGCCCGACATCCAGCTGCTCGCCGCCGCCGCGCGCTCGCTGGTGCCAGAGGAGGACGCGATCCAGTTCGCCGGGGGCAACTACTTCTCGGTCGCGCACCAATTCGTCTTCTACAGCGACCGCACGCTGGTCCAGGCGCCGGGCACCGCGACCGGAGTGCGCGCGGCGCTCGACCGCGGGCGCTGGGCGCTGGTGGCGCGCGACCACTACGCGGGCGTGAGCGGCGGCGACGCGCGGCGCTATCCGGCCGTGGTCAGCGCCGGGGGCTGGATGCTCGTCCACGCCGCGCCACCGCCGCCGGTGGTGCTGGGGCGCGCGGGCCCCGCGAGCGCGGCGGCGTTCAGCCGCGATTGACGCTGCGAGCGCGCTTCGCCGGCGCCGGCGCGTCCATGAGCGTGGCGTAGCCGGCAGGCAGCTTGCCGAGCACGTCCAGGCGCACGCGCGTGAGCCCCGAGGTGGCGAAGCCCAGCTTTCGCGCCGCGGCGGGGGTCACGTCCAGCACGCGACCCCTCTTGAACGGGCCGCGGTCGTTGATGCGCACCACGATCCGCCTGCCGTTGGCCAGGTTCGTGACCCGCACGCGGGTGCCGAATGGCAGCGTGCGGTGCGCTGCGGTGAGCAGGTCGGGATCGAACCGCTCGCCGCTCGCGGTGCGGCGGTGGTAGAAGCCGCGGCCGTAGTACGAGCACCAGCCGCTCTCGCGCTTCGCCTTCGCGGTGCGGTCCTTCACCGCGCGCGCGATGGCATCGCCGGGAACGAGTGAGCCGAGCGCGAACAGCGACAGCAAGAGCAACGCCGCGAATCGCTGGGCACGGGCCAGCCGAGGGCCGGGTACGTGGTCGCGTACCGAGAAGGCCGAGCCGATCGCGGCGTTCGTCATCATGCCGAGGTTATCGGCGCGCTGGCAGCGTCCTCCACGTTCCGGGCCCAGGTTGGCGCCGGGTACCGGCCGCTCCTCGTGCGAAGCGCCCGCTCCATCGCACGGGTCAGCGGAAGTGCGCACGCGTGGCGCTGGGTGGAAATCCGCACGCGCCGCATCGCGCATGGCGCCGCATCGCGAGGGGCCCGACTTGGCAACACCGGAACGCGGGAGCCCGCGAGCGTGCTAGTGTCTTCGCCTCCATGCCCCATCGATCACGGGTCGCGCGACTGCCGCTGCTGCTGGCGCTGCTGCTCGCTCCAGCGCCGGCGCACGCCCAGAAGCCCGCGGCGACGAAGGCCCCGAAGCCCGCGGCGCACACGGCGCGACCCGACAGCACGCCGCCCGAGTCCGCGCCCGCGCCGCTCATCGTGCCGCCCAAGCCCGCACCCGCAGCCGCGGGCGCGCCCCAGGATACGAGCGGCGCCGCGGCGAAGAAGCGGGCGCGCGAGCAGTACGCCCGCGGGCGCCTGCTCGAGGAGAACGGCGCCTACGCCGCCGCGATCGTCTCCTACGTCGAGGCCGCGCGCACCGATCCCACGCTGCGTGGCCCCAGCTTCCGTGTCGGGATGCTGTTCGCGTGGAAGCACCAGTACGACCCGGCAGCGCGCGCGTTCCGCGAGGAGCTTCGCCGCGATCCCGAGAGCCTCGATGCCACGCGGCAGTACGCGCTGATGCTCGCGGAGCTGGGCGACACGCTGCGCCCGGTGCGCATGCTCGAGGAGCTCACGCGCCGCGCCCCGGGCGACTCGCAGGCGTGGCGCGCGCTCGGGTTCGCCTACGCGCGTGTCGGGCGTCGCGACGATGCCGTGCGCGCGCTCAAGGGCGCGATCGCACTGGACGGAAAGAACGCCGCCGCGTGGCGCGACCTGGGCGTGCTCTACGCCGACGCGGGCGATACCCGCGACGCGCGCGACGCCTACCAGCGCTCGCTCGCGATCGACCCCAAGGAGATTCCGACGCTCATCAACCTCGCGAATCTCGAGGGCCGCTCCGGCAACCACGAAGCGGCGCTCGCGCTCTACCGCGAGGCGGCGCGGCGCGACTCCACCTACTTCGACGCCTATCGCGGCCAGATCCGCGAGCTGGTCGTGCTCGGCCGGGAGCAGGAGGCGGGTGCGGTGTGGAAGCGCTGGCTGGAGGTGGGTCCCGAGGACGAGGTGCGCGAGGGCGCGGCGCGACACTTCGTGCGCCAGGGCCGGACCGACATCGCGCTCGAGATCGCGCGCAACGCGGTGCGGGATTCGCCGAAGCTGGGAGAGCCGCGTTGGCTCCTGGGCGAGATGCAGCTCGCCGCCGGAGACACCGTTGCGGCACTCACCGCGTATCGCGAGGCATGGCTCCGCTACACGAACCCTTCCGACCGTGCGCGCGCCGGGGCGAGCATGGTCGCGCTCCACAGCGCGGCCGCATCCGATACGTTGCGCTCGCTTCTGCGCGCCGACAGCGTGCGCTACGCGCGCGCCGACACGCTCAGGAAGAGCGTCAGGTGACTGGCCGGGGCGTGCCACGTGCGCTAGCGTGCGGAGCATGACCCCGCCCACCCGCAAGCTCTGGCTCGCCGCGCCGCGCGGATTCTGCGCCGGCGTGGACCGCGCCATCGACATCGTGGACATGGCGCTCCAGGTCTACGGCGCGCCCATCTACGTGCGGCACGAGATCGTCCACAACCGGCACGTGGTCGAGGACCTGCGCCGCAAGGGGGCGGTGTTCACCGACGACCTCGCGGACGTGCCCGCCGGCGCGGTGGTGATCTTCTCCGCGCACGGCGTCTCGCCCGCGGTGCGCACGGAGGCGCGCGAGCGCGGACTGCGCGCGCTGGACGCCACCTGCCCGCTCGTCACCAAGGTGCACCTGGAAGCGCTCAAGTACGCGAAGCAGGGCTACTCGATCGTGCTCGTGGGACACCGCCAGCACGTCGAGGTCATCGGCACGCTGGGCGAGGCCCCGGAATCGATCGTGGTCTGCGAGTCGGTGGCGGAGGTGGAGAAGCTCGAGCTCCCCGATCCCGAGCGGGTCGCCTACATCACGCAGACGACGCTGTCGCTCGACGACTGCGCCGCGATCGTGGCGGCGTTGAAGAAGCGCTTCCCGAGCGTCAAGGAGCCGACGAAGGACGACATCTGCTACGCGACGCAGAACCGCCAGAACGCGGTGAAGCACATGGCGCCGGTGTGCCGCACCGTGCTCGTGGTCGGCGCGCCGACGAGCAGCAACGCGAACCGGCTGGTCGAGGTCGCGGCGGCACTGGGCTCACGCGCGTACCTGATCGAGGGGCCCGAGGAGATCCAGCCCGAGTGGTTGACGGGCGACGTGGGGCTCACGGCGGGGGCGTCGACGCCCGAGTCCGTGGTGCAGGCGTGCGTGGACCGCGTGTGCGCGCTGGGCCCCTACGCCGTGGAGCCGTTCACGCTCGTCGAGGAACGCATCATGTTCCCGCTCCCGAGCGAGCTGCTCGCGGTGGCGCAGGAGAAGGGCGTCGCGGTGGGCGCCGGCAACGAGCGCGCCGCCGAGCGCGCCGCGGCGGAGTTCCGCATCCGCCACCACTGAGTCGCGTCAGCCCCGGCGGCGGGCGACCAGCTGGACGACGCTGCTCATGCCCTTGTGGCGGTGGCCCTCGAGCACCTCGCGCTCGACCTCGCGCGCGACCACGAACTCGAGCGACGGCAGCTCCCGCCTGAGCCGCTCGAGATTCACCATGCGGTCGTCCTCGGACGGCCCGCCGGTGCCGCGGCCGATCTGCTCCGGGCGGTAGGCCTCGAGCAGGAACACGCCCCCCGGCGCGAGGCCCTTCTCCACGCGGGCGTGCACGCGGCGCCGCACGTCGCCGGAGACGTGCGCGTAGATGCTCACGATGCCCTGCCACGCGCCGGGCTCGATCTCGAACTCGTCGAGGTCGGCGCGCAGCGTGGTGAGCGTGACGCCGCGCTCGGCCGCGAGCCGCCTCGCGCCCTCGAGCCCGACGGCCGACTGGTCCATCGCGGTGACCTCATGGCCGCGCTGCGCCAGCCACACGGCGTTCCGCCCCTGGCCCTCGGCGAGACAGAGCACGCGGCCCGGCGGCAACAGGTCCCCCTGCTCGCGCAGGAAATCGTTCGGCTCCTTGCCGAACGCCCAGCCCTCGTCGGTGTAGCGCGCATCCCAGTCGGTCATCGCCGGCAGCATAGGGCATCCGCGCCACGTTTGACCGTGCGCACGCGCTGCGCCACCTTCGGGTCCCCATGCTCACGTCGCGCGCGTTGCTCCTGCCCAGCGTGCCCACCATGCTCATCGACGAGCAGCGGGGCGACTTCACCGAGATGATCGAGGCCGTGACCGCGGCGGGCGAGCGGCTCGCCGCCGAGAAGCCCGACGTGCTGGTGGCGCTCTCCGCCCGCTGGGTGAGCGCGGGCCCGTTCCACGCCGACGACGCGCGCGCGCACAAGAGCGTCATCGACCTGCCCGGCTTCGGCGTCGAGCCGCGCTACGACTGCCCCGGCTTGCCGGAGCTGGCGCGCGCGCTGGTGAACGACGCCGCGCGCGCCGGCGTGCGCGCCGCGTGCGCGCAGCGCGGCATCGACACCGCGCTCACGGTGCCGCTCCATTTCCTCGTGCGCGGGCGCCGGGTCCCGGTGGTGCCCGTCTCGCTCGCCGGGGCGCCGCGCGCCATGCACCGGGCCTGGGGCGAGTCCATGCGGCACACGCTCGTGAAGCGTCCCGAACGCGTGGCGTTCGTGGTCGGCGGGGCGCTTGCGTTCAATCTCCATGCGTTCAACCTGCGACGGGATCTCGACGAGGCGCGGGAGCTGGACGAGCGTGTGCTGCAATCGTTGAAGCAGGGAAGATGGAGCGCGCTGGCCGAGTTGGAGCCGCCGCTGCTCGAGAAGGCGCAGCCGGAGGCGGAGCTCCGCCACCTCGAGGTGCTGCGCGGCTTCCTGCTCGGCGACCTGCCCGGGCGCGTGCTCGAGCACGAGACCGCCCCCGGGCTCGGCACGGCGCTCGTGGAGTTCCCGCTCGAACCGACCGCCGGCTGATCCCCGCCATGCGCGTGCTCATGTTGAACGCGTTCCACTGGCTCAAGGGCGGCGTCGAGCGCACGGTGTTCGACGAGACCGCGTGGCTCGAGCGCGCCGGCCACGAGGTCGCGCACTTCGCGATCCGCGATCCGCACAACCTGCCGAGCCCGTTCGCGGACCACTTCGCGCCCGCCGCCGACTACAGCGAGACGACGCCGGCGTGGCGCCAGCTGGCGCAGCTGCCGCGCGCCATCTGGTCGGCGCCGGCGGCGCGTGCGCTCGCGGGGCTGCTGCGCGCGTGGCAGCCCGACGTGGCGCACGTGCACGCGCCGAGCCGCTACCTGACGCCGTCCGTGATCGAGGGGCTCGAGCGCGCACGCGTGCCGGTGGTGATGACGCTCCACGACTTCAAGCCCTGGTGCACGAACCGCATACTGTTCGCACGCGGCGAGATGTGCGTGCGCTGCAAGGGCGGACACCACTGGCATGCGGTGGCCGTGGGTTGTGTCCAGCGCTCGCGCTTGAAGAGCCTCGTCGGGGCGATCGAGGCCTACGACCACGACCGCCGCGGCGCCTATCGGCCGGTACGGCGCTGGATCGCGCCGTCGCGCTTCGTCCGCGAGCAGTCGGTGGCGCTCGGCGCCGACGCCGCGCGCGTGCGCCTGCTCGCGCACGGCGTCGAAGCCCCCGTGCCCGGCTCCGCGGGCGTGCCCGAGTTGCCCGAGCGCTTCGCGCTCTACGCCGGCCGGCTCTCCGAGGAGAAAGGCGTGCGGCTGCTGCCCGCGCTCGCGCGCGGCATCGCGCCCACGCCGCTCGTGGTCGCGGGCGGCGGACCGCTTGCCGGCTGGCTCGCGGACCAGGCGAACGCGGGTGTGCGCCTGCTCGGGCACCTGGGCCCGCAGGGACTCGCGGCCGTGCGCGCGCGCGCGGGGGCGGTGGTGGTGCCGAGCCTGTTCCCGGAGACGTTCGGCTACGCCGTCGCCGAGGCGCAGTTGGACGCGCGCGCGGTGATCGCGTCGCGCATCGGCGCGCTCGGCGAGCTGGTGGAGCACGAGGTCACCGGGCTGCTGGTGCCGCCGGGCGATGACGCGGCGCTGGTCGCGGCGGCGCGCCGGACGCTCGCCGAGCCGGAGCGCGCACGCGGCTGGGGCGAGGCGGCACGCGCGCGTGCGAGACAAGCGTTCGATCCCGGCACCCACGCGCGCGGGCTCATCGCCATCTACGAGGAAGCTCTCCGGGGATGACGCTGACTCCGTCCGGCGCTATGTTCCGATCGTACGCCCCCCGTAGGAGGTTTCCGATGCGCAGGTGCTTCATCGCCCTGTCATGCGCCGCGTTGCTCGTTCCCGCATGGGCGTCCGCCGAGGACCAGCCCGCCGGCATCCGCGGCGAGCTGATCGCCTCGATGCTGGACGCGGGCGAGAAGATCCAGGAGCTGGCGAACGCGATCCCGGACGGCAAGTACACGTGGAAGCCGAGTAAGAACGTGCGCTCCACCGGCCAGGTGTTCCTGCACGTGGTGCAGGGGAACTACCTGTACGCGTCGTTCTACAGCGGCCAGCCGCCGATGAGCCATGACGAGCTGATCAAGCTCGATTCGCAGACCATGGAACCGGCGCGGATCCGGCAGATGCTCAGGGAGTCGTACGTGTGGGCGAGGACGGCGATCGCCGACACGCCGGACTCGCTGCTCGAGGTGCAGACCAACTACTTCGGCACCAAGATCACCAAGCGCGCGATGATGCTCGTGCTCATGTCGCACTCGCACGAGCACCTGGGGCAGCTCATCGCCTACGCGCGCGCGAACAACGTCGTGCCGCCATGGACGGAGCGCGAGCTGGCGGAGCAGAAGAAGAAGGACGAGGCGAAGAAGGCGGAGCAGAAGAAGGCGGCGGAGAAGAGCGGGAAGTAGCCTACTTCTGCGCGCCGAACTCCCACGGCTTCATGCCGTCCTCGAGCGACACCCCGAGCGCGCTCGCGACGCGGTTGACGAGGTTGTAGAGCGCCGTGATCTCGGTGAGCTTGAGGATCGCCGCGTCATCGAAGCCGTACTCGCGCAGGCGCTCGATGTCGGCGTTCGTGCGCTCGGCGGGCTCGCAGGTGAGCGCCACCGCGGCGTCCAGGAGCACGCGGTCGCGCGCGGCGAGGTTCGCCTCGCGGTAGTCGAGCGCCACCGCGCGCGCGAGCGGCTCGCCCGTGAGCGCTGCGAGCCGCAGGCCGTGGTGGGTGACGCAGTAGCCGTTGCCGTTCGTGGCCGAGACCACCAGCGCCACCATTTCCGCCTGCTTCGGCGCGAGCGGCGACGGATCGCCCATGAGCGCGCGATAGTGGGCGTGGAGCGTGGCGAGCCCGGGCGCGTCGGCCCCCCATGCCTGCCACAGGTTCGAGACGCGGCCGTGCTTCGAGAACGAAGCCGCGCTCGCGTACGCCGCCGCCAGCTCCGCACCCGCCTCCGCCGTCGGCACGCTCTTGATCCAGGTCATCCGATCCTCCGTGACGAGGAGCGGAGCCTAGACGACCTTCACTCGTCGTGCATCCGCGCGGTCACGGCCTCGAGCGAGCCCGGCAGGTGCGAGCGCCAGTACTTCCACTCGTGCGTGCCCGGGAACTCGTGGTACGTGTGCGGCACGTGGAGCCTGGTCAGCATGGCGTCGAACTCGCGGTTCTCGGCCGCGCTCTCGTCGTCGGCGCCGCAGTCGAAGTAGATCACCGGGGTGTCGAGGTGCGCGAGCGCGTCCGGTGCGTAGACGAGCGGGCTGTGCGCCTCGAGCAGCCTGGTCGCGCCGGGCTCGGGGCCGATGACGCCGCCCATGCCCATGCCCTTCGCGAGCCGCAGATCGGCGCTGTGGCTGCCACAGGCGCCGAACAGGTCCGGGTGCTGGAGCACGAAGTTGATCGCGGCGGTGCCGCCGTCGGAGAGCCCGATGACGCCACGGTCCTCGGGCGAGCGGATGGTGCGGAACGTCGAGTCCACCCACGACACCAGGCGATGGGTCATGAACGTCTCCACCTTCGACTGACCGTCGTAGGAGTCGATGTAGAGCGAGCGCCCGAGGAGTCCCTTGCCGCGTCCGTCCGGGAACACCAGCACCACGGGCGGGATGCGGCCGCTGGCGATGAGCGAGTCCGCGGTCTCCGCGGCGTGGCCCATGTTCGGCCAGTTGCCCTCGGAGCCCGGCCAGCCGTGCAGCAGGTAGATCACCGGGTAGCGCCGTCTCGCCAGGGCGGGATCGTCGTAGCCGGGCGGCGTGTACACGCGCACGTCGCGCTTCGGGTCACGCACCTCGGGTGCGTCGATCTGGTAGTGCGTGAGCGTGCCCTTCGCCGGGGTCGCGGCCGGCGCCTCGGTGGCGAGCGCGGCCGCGAGCAGCAGCGCCGCGATCACGCCGGCTCCGGGGTACGCGGCGAAGCTGTGTCCGCCGGCTCCTCGCTGGCTCCAGCGGGCTCGCCGCTCGCCTCCGCGCCGCGCTCGGGCGTCCCGCTCGGGCGGTGCGCCCACGGCAGGTAGGAGAGCAGCCCGGCCGGGCTCTGGGCGCGGATCAGCGCCAGCGCCACGCGCGGCAGCGCGAGCGCGGCGGGGTAGACGAGATAGCGGTCCTCGAACGCGGGATCGAAGCGGCGCTTCCAGCGGAACAGGCCCTTGAAGTCGTAGAAACGCGCCAGGTGCTCCATCAGGAACTCGCGCGTGCGCTCGGGCGGAGGCTCGCCCGTGACCATGTCACTCTCGTGCTCGTCGGGCACCATGGCGAGTGCCGAGAGCGAGAGCGACAGCATCGCATCGCCGCGCTCGCGCGCCGCCTGCACGGTGCGCACCACGAGCAGGTCCATCGCCCCGGCCGCGGCATCGTGGCGCCGGCGGCCCAGGTCCAGCGCCCAGCCGAGCCGCGCCGGGATCGGCACCCAGGTGGTGAACGCCTCGACGCGCTGCGCGCTCGGGTTCCACGCCGCGAGCAGCCACACGTCGCGCAGCTCGTGGACGTCGAAGCGCCCCATGCAGAAGCCCTTCTCGCCGCCGTGGCGCCCGCGCAGCCAGTCCTCGGAGACGGCGCGCAGCTCGTCCGCGAAGCCGGGCGGCCCCGCGCCCGGCGCGAACGGGTCCTCGCCGGCGGGCGACTGCACCACGGTGAGCCCGGCGGCCTCGGCCTTGCGCACCGCGCGCCGCACCTGCGACACCGCGCCGCCCTCGAGCGTGAACCGGTTCGTCCACAGCACCGGGTCCTCGCCGATGTGGAGCGCGCGCCAGCCCAGCGATTCGTAGAGGCGCAGCAGCTCCGGTCGCGCCTGGAAGAACGCGAACGGCCAGTCGTGGCGGCGGCAGAACTCGGCAAACTCCGCGAGCAGCGGTCCCAGCTCCTCCGCGGGTCCCACGGGATCGCCGATCGCGAGCAGCGTGTCGGACTCGAAGCGATAGGCGATCACCGCGCGCTCATTGCGGCTGAAGAAGTAGTCGACGTCGTCGCCGAGCGCGAACCAGGAGATCGAGGAGGCGCCGTACGCGCGCAGCAGCCGCTCCACGCGCGCGGCCTCGGCGCGGTGCTGGCGGCGGTGCCGCGCGGGGCGCAGCGAGGCGAGCGCCAGCGTCACCGCGAGCGTGAGCGCGAGCAGCGGCAGCGAGCCGAGGTACCAGGCGAGGACCTGCTTGTGGTAGCGCGAGAGGTGCGCGGGCACGTCGCCGGGGTCGCCGACGCCGAACAGGCGCGTGAACGCATCGGCGAACGCGCTCGCGAATGTGTGCGCCATACCGTAGCGCACCTCGAGCCACCACGAGCCGAGGGCGACGTAGGTGAGCAGCCCGGCCACGGTCCACAGCACGCGCGAGCGCAGCATCGCGAACGACAGCTCGCGGCTGCGCACGCGGAACGCCTCGCTGCTCACGCCCAGCGCGAACATGAGCGCGCTCGCGACGGTGGCTTCCTCGATGTCAAACGCCTTGAACAGGTTCACCGGCACGCTGACCGCGCACAGGAACAGCGCCGCCACGAACGCGCGCCGCTTGCCGCGGCGCAGGCCCCAGGCGGTGACGAGCAGCAGCGAGCCCGCAAGCAGCGTGAACGTGCGGCTCGAATCCAGCACCTCCGTGGGCACGAGCCGCTCGAGCGCGACCAGCCGTTCGGGCGGATGCGAGAGCAGGGCCGACAGCAGGTCGATGACGCCCATGATCGCCACCGCCAGCGACAACGCCACGCGGCGGCCGGCGTACGTACGCGCGGGCTGCACCGGGGGCGAGGGTGGTTCCGACGCGCCGGGTGCGAACCGTTCCCCCCGCGGCCCCGGGATCCCCGGGGTCGCGGCGTGGGAGACGGCTCGCAGCTCCGCGCGCATCGTGGTTACTTCGCCGCGCTCTTCGGCGCCGGGGCGACGGTCACCTTGGCGCTGAGCTTGCCGTACTGCTCCTTGGTGACGATGTTCTTCGACTCGAGCTCGCTATGGCTCTTGTACGGACGCCCAGCGATGATCTTGTCCGCGAGCGCGTCGTCGACGCCCGGCAGCTTCATGAGATCTTCCTTCGACGCCGTGTTCAGGTCCGTCTTCGGCGTCTTCGTGGACTTGCTCGACGAGCTGCTGTGGTGATGCGTCGTCGACGTCGTCGACGTCGTCTTGGCGGGGGCCGCCTTGGCCGGAGCCGCGGTGGCCGGGGCCGTCGTGTCCTCAGCCATCGCCACCGTCGCGACGAACGCCATCGCCACCACGGCCGCCAGCACTGCAGGGATGCGCTTCATTTGTTTCTCCTCCGGATCGAGGGATCGACATCGTAGAGCGCCTGCCCTCGAACGGGCACTCCACGTGGGGCCAGGGGCCCCCGTACAGCGGGAAACGGGGAACGAGGGTGGGCGCACGCCGGACGCGGGCCGCGAGCGGCAACCGGGGACAACCGCTGCGGATGCAGCAGGTCCGGGCGCTCGAGCAGGGCGCTGGCGGGGGTGGGCGCCGCGAGCTGGAGCGGGGAGGGACTCACCCGGCAGATGTGCGACCGTCCGATCGGAGGGTGCGGGGCGCTGGCGCCACCGGTGGACTCACGGGGGCCGAGCGCAAGACGGGCAGCAAGGGTCGCGAAGGGACCGGCGCGCGGGGGGCCGCGGCTCTCGAGAGGCTGGGACACGGAGCGCAGGCGGGTGCGCGTGCGCTGGTGGACGCAGGTTCCGAGAATGGCGATCGACAGCGCGCTCGCGGCGCTGATCGGCAGGCCGGCGGAGCCGCCCGCCCGCGGGCTCATGCTGCGGTGGCCGAGCGCGAGCGCGGGGGCGCGGTGGCTCGAGCGCGGCACACGGGGCCGCGGCGGCACGCTCGCGGGCAGCGAGGCGGCGCTCACCACGTGCGCGCGCAGGCTGGTTTCGCTCTTGTGCGTGTGCGCGTGGTGGCGGTGGTGCAACGTGCCTTCGTGCGCGACGTGGCGCGTCGAGATGGAGGCCGCCGCCGTCGGGTGCACCGCGGCCGGATGCGAAACCGTCGCGCGCGGAGCGGGGGTCGCCCTCACGACCGGCTCGCCACAGTCACAGTTGACGGTGGCGGCGCTCGCGGCCGAGGCGACAGCCAACGCTCCGGCGAGCACGATCGAGGTGAATACGGTCCGCGTGGGGGCGCTCACGTGTCGAAGCATCGACGGGCCGAGGCTCCGATGTATCAGGAACGGGCAAACTCCTGTGGGATTCCATGTGAAGCACGCAGGGCGGGTCGGGTGCACGCCAACCCACGATTCCACTAGGATTCCCGGGTGCGCTCCCCCCTCCGGGTGCTGGTCCTCCTCGGCGTACTCGCCTTGATCGTGGTCGCGGCGTGGGCGCTGCACCGCTCGTTCTCCATGCCCGTGCGCGAGCGCGGATCGGCCAGCGGCGCAGGCGCCGCGAGCCCGGGTGAGGACCCCAACGCGGGCGAGGATGTGGTGGCGCGGGCGCTGCGGCTCGCGGGCATCGACACCACCCGCAAGAAGCAGTGGGTGGAGGACATCCCCGACCTGGAGCTGGCCTCGCTCACGCCCGCCCAACGCGAGACGTTCCTGCGCATCGCGAACGCCCGCCGCTGCGACTGCGGCTGCGGATTCACGCTCGCCGGCTGCCGGCGCTTCGACTCCGAATGCGACAAGAGCGGACCGCGCGCGCAAGCGCTCTACGACTCGGTGCGTGCCGGGTGGATCACGAGCGCCGGCGGCTTCCCCGCGCGGCCTGCGCGCCGCTGAGACGCGCGCGGGCACGCGCCGCTCATCGATACAGGGTCTTGAGCATTCCCCAGGTGCTCGTGCGCGTCCGCACGGGGAACGGACACTGGCCGGGCGTGGAGGCGTTGTTCCACGTCAGCGTGCCGTTCTCGAGAACGTAGTCCACGCCGCCCTGGGACGCGCCGTTCACGGTCACGGATTGGATGCCGAAGCACTGGAGAGCGCCGCCGCCGCCGCATTGACCCGGCGGGTCGAACGCGGCGTCGGTCGTGTGCGTGTGATCGAAGTCGAGCCGCGCCAGTGTGTACCGCGCGGCGGGATCGGGCGCGGCACCCGCGGGCGCGGTACCGGTGATCGTCAGGTAGAAGCGGAAGTCGGTGAGTCCGGGGATCATCGTCGCGAACACGGTGGCCCCGGGCACGGCGAGACATCCCACCGCCGCAGACGTCGCGGTGAGCCGCCCCGCGCCCTGGCAGCCGAAGCTGTAGAACTGCCATGCCGAGGGCTGCCCCGCGGCGACGACGATCTCCACCCGGAACGAGGTGAGCGGCTGCGTGAGTCCCGTCACGGAGAGCGTCTGCGAGAAATGGGCGGGGCCGGTGAAGTCACGATCGAGCACGAGCGGATCGCACTCGTTCCAGGAGTAGCGGATCGAGGGCGGCGCGGCGGCGGCTGAGGTCGCGATCAGGACCGAGGCCGCGAGCCGGAGGGCGCGGGTGCGAGCGCTGGAGCGCATGGGAAACTCCTCTCGATGGTGCCGTGTCGCCCCGGGAGAGGGTGGCCGTGGCCGGCCCTGGCGCGGATCTGAAGATATCGCCCGCTCGCCGCACCGGGCCACGAGATAATTTGCCGCGCCCGAAGCGGGGGGACTAACCTCCGCTCCTGACCGCAGGAACGAACCATCCCGGAGCGTCACGCACCCGCTCCGTGTTCACCTCTACCGACCGGAGGACTCCGATGGCCTGGAAGGACATCACCCCCAAGACGTTCGCCTCGATCCGCGAGCTGAACGGCATCTCCGCCCGCACGCAAGAAGAGCATTACGAGCTCTACAAGGGCTACGTGGGCAAGGTGAACGAGATCCAGAAGAAGCTCGACGCCGTGGATCGCACCACCGCGAACCAGATCTTCAGCGACCTGAGGAGCCTGCGCGTGGACTACTCGTTCGCCATCGGCGGCATGAAGAACCACGAGATCTTCTTCGGCCACCTGGGCGGCAAGGGCGGCGCGCCCAGCGGCCGTCTCAAGGAGCAGATCGCGCGCGACTTCCCCTCGTACGACGCGTGGCTCGCCGACTTCAAGGCCTCGGGCCTCGCCGCGCGCGGCTGGGTGTGGCTCGCCTACGACCACGATCTCTCCATGCTCACGACCGTGGTCGGCGACTCGCAGAACACGTTCCCGCTGTGGAACGCGACGCCGATCCTGGCGCTGGACGTCTACGAGCACGCGTACTGGCTGGACTACGGCCGCGCGCGGGCCAAGTACATCGACGCGTTCTTCAACAACCTCGACTGGGGCGTGGTGGCGGCGAACCTGGATCGCGCGCTGTCCATGCAGCCGGCCGCCAAGTAACTCCCTGACTCTGCCGCGCGTCGCGCGGCTCCACGTGTCGTGCCGGGCCCCTTCGACGGGGGCCCGCACGATTTTTCCGGAGGTTCCATGCCCACGGCCACGCTGCTGCCGGTGATCGGGAAGCCGGCGCCGGATTTCTCGCTGCCGTCCACGTCCGGCGAGTCCGTCACGCTCAAACAGTTCAAGGGAAAGAAGACCGTGGTGCTGTATTTCTATCCCGAGGACGAGACGCCGGGCTGCACCAAGGAGGCGTGCGGCTTCCGTGACCTGACCGCGCAGTTCGAGGCCGCGGGCGCGGTGATCCTGGGAGTCAGCGCCAACGACATGGAGACGCACCTCCGCTTCAGGACCAAGCACAAGCTGCCGTTCGAGCTGCTCGTCGACGCCGATGCGACGATCAGCAAGCAGTACGGTGTGTGGAAGCAGAAGAACCTCTACGGCAAGAAGTTCATGGGCATCGAGCGGACGACGTTCGTGATCGACAAGACCGGTCGCATCGCGCAGATCTATCCCAAGGTCAAGGTCGAGGGACACGTCGCCGAGGTGCTGGCGTTCCTCACCGAGGACTGACGCGTTCGGGGGCTCGAGCGGCCGCTCGCCGACACGGCCCCCGGCGTCGCGCACCACCGCATGGACCAGGCTCCCAGACGACCCGTCCCGGTGTTCCCGCTCCCGGGAGTGGTGCTGTTCCCCGGGGCCGAGATGAGGCTGCACGTGTTCGAGCTGCGCTATCGCACCATGGTGCGCGACGCGCTCTCGGGCGAGCGGCTGATCGCGCTGGCGACGCTGTCGCCGGGCTGGGAGCGCGACTATGAAGCCAGCCCCGCGTTCCACCCCCTGGGCTGCGTCGCGCGCTTCGAGGAGGTGTCGTGGCTGCCGAATGACTGCTACGACCTGCGCGTGCGCGGCACGCTGCGCGTGCGCTTTCGCGCTCCTTCCCGCGAGTTCCCCTATCGCGCCTGCGCGGTGGAGCCGCTGGCGGACGCGCCGTACACGGAATCCGATCCGCTGACGCAGATGGCGCGCGCGTCGCTGCTCGAGGAGCGCGCGCGGCTCGGCCCGCTCGGGCTCGAGGCGTGGCTCGAGCCGCCGAGGATCGCGGACGACGCGCCGCTCGCGACCGTGGTCGCAGCACTCGCCACGGCGGCGAGGCTGCCCGCAGACGAGAAGCTCACGCTGCTCGCGAGCGACGACGTCATCGAGCGGGCGCAACGGCTGTGCGAGGCGTTGCAGCGTCTCGGGCGCGACGCGCCGCCCGGCGCGCCGGAGGCGAGTAGGAATTGAGCGTCGTGCGCCCCAAGGACCAGCCCAAGTCATGGACGCTCCCGGGGCGGCGCACTAGACTCGCCCTGACCGAGGGGAGAACATCCATGAAGGCGTTCGAGAAGGGATTCACGCTCACCTGGCTCGGCCACGGCTCGTTCCACGTCGTGTCGCCGCGGGGCACGCACCTGCTCCTCGATCCCTGGATCGAGGGCAATCCCATGACGCCGCTCGGCGACGTGCCGATCACGCACGCGGACGCGATCCTCGTCACCCACGCGCACGGCGACCATGCCAGCGACGTGGTGCGGCTGGCGAAGAAGTTCCGCTGCGCGGTCGTGTGCATCCACGAAGCGGCGCTGTGGTTCACGCGCAACGGGGTCGAGAACTGCACCGGCATGAACAAGGGCGGCACGGTGCAGATCGCCGGACTCAAGGTGACGATGACGCACGCGGTGCACTCGAGCAGCTTCGACTTCGGCAACGAGCGCGTCTACGGTGGCGAGCCCTGCGGCTTCGTGGTCACGCTCGAGAACGGCGCCACGATCTACTTCGCCGGCGACACCGGCCCGATGATGGACATGCAGATCGTGGGCGACCTCTACCGGCCCGACGTCTCGGTGCTGCCGATCGGCGATCTCTACACGATGGGTCCGCGCGAAGCGGCGTACGTGATGCGGCTGCTGCGCTCGCCGTTCGTGGTGCCGGCGCACTACGGCACGTTCCCGGCGCTCACCGGCACGCCGGAAGCCCTTCGCAACGAGC
>DATLUU010000385.1:0-2295 GCA_035577885.1 Verrucomicrobiia bacterium | reverse complement strand
GGTCGACGCCGACGAGATGGGCCGGGTCGACGTAATCACGTGCGACCTCGCCGCCCCGATCGCCGACACCACCGCCGCGCTGTTCGACAAGCCCGAGGTCATCGTCAACTTCGCCAGCGAGTCGCACATCCCGCGGTCGCTGGCCAGCCCGGTGCCGTTCGTGCAGAACAACATCAACACGATGTTGCACCTGCTCGAGTACGCCCGAACGCTGCCGAACCTGAAGGCGTTCGTGCACATCAGTACTGACGAGGTGTACGGCCCGGCCGCCGAGGGCGGGCATGCGGAGTGGTCTCCGATCCTGCCGTCGACGCCGTACAGCGCGAGCAAGGCGGCGCAGGAGGCGCTGGGCATCTCGTACTGGCGCAGCTTCGGCGTGGCGCTAGTGCTGGTCAACACGATGAACCCGGTTGGGCCGATGCAGGACCCGGAGAAGTTCATTCCGATGACTATCGGCCGCGTCATGCGCGGCGAGACTGTGGCTGTACATGCGGGTGCGGACGGGCAGATCGGGTCGCGCGTCTACGTACATGCCTCTGACCTCGCCGGCGCCATCACCCACGTTCTGACCCGCGACCCGGCGCTGTACCCGGGGGCCGAACGGCCGGACCGATGGAACGTCGTTGGCGAGCGCGACGTCGACAACCTCGAACTCGCCGAATTGATCGCGGACGCGCTCAACAAGCCGCTCGACTTCCAGGTCGTCGTGTCGGATCGGCCCGGCCACGGGCTCCGGTACGCGTTGGACGGGTCGAAGCTGGCCAAGGCCGGGTGGCGGCCGAAGCGCACGATCGAGGAGTCGGTCCGCGAGTTGGTGGCGTGGTCGCTGGCGAACCCGCTATGGACGAACCGGGTGCCGCGGTGAGGCTGAATCTCGGCTGCGCGGACCGCTACGTCGAGGGCTGGCACAACGTTGACCACGAGTCGTGCCCGCACCGCCGCGACGAGACGGTGGACTTGACCGGCCCGCTGCCGTGGCCCGACCACAGCATCACCCACGTCTACGCCGGGCACGTGCTCGAGCACCTGACCCGCGACCAGTGCCTGAAGCTGCTGACCGACCTGCGCGACCGGATGGTGCCGGGCGGGCAGATCATGGTCGTCGGTCCGGACATTGAGCTCGCGCAGCGGTTGGGCGCCGGGCCGTGGCACACCATGGACGAGTTGCTCCATGGCGGCAAGCGGTGGCCCGGCGACGAGCATCAGTGGGAGTGCACTGCGGCCCTGGTTGAGCAGTTGCTGTGGGATGCCGGCTGGTCATGGGTGATGGACGTCGGGATCATCAACGTCCACGAGTCCTGGCCGGTCGTGGACCGGGTGCCGTTGTGGCAACTGGCCGTGAGCGCGACGGCGTGAGCATCACCGTCGTCATCCCCACCATCGACGAACGCCACGACCAGCTGGACCGCGCGGTCGCCTCGGTGCAAGTGCAGTCGCTGCCGGCCGAGGTTGAGATCGAGTTCGACCGGTTGCGCACCGGGGCGGCGGCCACCCGCAACCGGGCGCTCGAGCGAGTCGACACCGAATGGGTCGCGTTCCTCGACGACGACGACGAGTTCAAGCCGAACCACCTCCGCGCGTGCGCGCGTAACGCGGCACTGACCGGGGCCGACCTGGTCTACCCGTGGTTCGACTGCGACGCCGAGGACAAGATCGGCATGTTCGGCGTGCCGTTCGACCCGGTGCTGCTTCGCAAGCGCAACTACATCCCGGTGACGGTGCTGGTCCGCACCGAGTTGGTGCGGGCGGTCGGCGGGTTCCGGGACCACCCGGACGTCAACGGCGACCCGTGCGAGGACTGGGGGCTGTGGCTGGCCCTGCTCGACGCGGGGGCGGTGTTCTCCCACCTTCCGCAGCGCACATGGATTTGGCACAACGGCGCCGGCACTCGCGGGCGCGGTACAGCAGACAACGAAGGGTAGACGTCGATGGCCGGCGCATCAGGTCTTTACACGCTCATCCGTGCCGCGGTCACCACGTCGACCGCCATCACGATCAACCAGGTCCTCGTTCCGACGGTGACGTCGGCTGAGTTCACCCGCGCGTGGTGCAACCAGTCCACGTCGACCACCACGAACCAGACCCGCGTGCAGCTGAACCGCTGCGCGACTGCGGGCACGGTGACGTCGCAGGCGGCGACCCCGGCGCAGAACGGCATGCAGGCGTCGAAGTGCGTGAACGGCACGTCGGCGACGGGGATCACGGCGACGATCGAGCCGGGCACCGCGAACACGTGGTGGTCGGAGGGCTTCAACATCGTCAACGGGATCCTGTACCTGCCGGTGCCGGAGGCGC